>NZ_AQGQ01000008.1 GCF_000388115.1 Aeromonas molluscorum 848 | reverse complement strand
AGACAGTGCCCGCTCAGGCAAGGTTTTTCTCATCAAAACAACTCGACCGCGCATTTTTTCGCCTCAAGCCATCAAAAGAGTCGAATTAGACGGCATTATGCCGAATCTTTATTCGATTCATGCTGACGTGCCTCTATATAGCTAAGCCAGCGCTCGGCGCGCACCTGCCAGGCCGTGCCGCCTTCTGCTTTCAACTCCTGAGCCAACACCATGGCTTTTGAATACTGCTCTTGATTCAGCAGTGCCTGTACCAGCTGCGCCTTGACCCTACGCCCCTGTTCGCTCCGGTTTTGCCCTGCTGCAGCCAACTGACTCATGGCCGCCTCAGTTTTTCCACCTAACAGAAGCAATTCGGCAGCGCGCAAACCGGCCTCACTCTTGGTGTGTTGCCGAGCCAGGGTCTGCCAGCTGTCGATAGCCTTGGGCCACTCTCTTGCCCCCTCCCAAAGCTGGGCAAGCAAACGCAGGTTTTCCGGGCTCTGCTTGAGCTGTCCTTGCGTCATGGCATTTTCCAGCAAACGGGCACCGCGATAGGGCAATCCTTGATAGGCATACAAGCGGATGAGTTGACCCCGGGTATCCACATCACCCATCAGCTTGCGGTCTATGGCAGTTTGCAATAAAGCCAGGGCCTGCTCTCCCCGCTTCGCGGAAAGATTGAGGGCCACAGCCTGTTGCCACCAACGTCGCTCGGTCGGTTCACGGCGAAGAAGTTCGCCGGCTTGATCGGCCGCCTGGGGATAGCGTTGCAAGGCGGTCAGGGCCGAGAGCCGGATCAGTGCCACCGGTTTCTGCCAACCCTGCTTGAGCAGTTGATCGCTCTGGCTGATCGCCTCGGCATATTGCTTGTTGTGGTAATAGAGACCCGCCAGGCGCAACCTGAGCTCGTCACTTGGTTGCTTGGCAAGTACGGCCTGGTAGCTGGCAATGGCGCCGCGCCAGTTGGATTGCTGAGCCTGGATATCGCCACGCAGGCGCAGCAACTGGAGTTGTTGTTGAACCGGCCACTCTTGATAGGTCAGCGCCTGCTCCACATAGCGACTTGCCTGGGCCGTCTGCTGCAGGTTGGCAGCCAGGGATGCATTGAGCTGAGCCAACCAGGCCTGTTCAGCCTCAGAGCCAGGCTTGAGTTCCCGTGCCCGGCTCTGGGCCTGTTGGAACTGGCCGGACTGATAGAGTTTCAGCACGGGGGCCAACTGGCGGGAGAAGAGCGGGCTCACCTCCATGGCCCAACTGCCAGCGCTCACCAGGGCCAACAGGCAGATCCAGATCCGCAACATAGTCATGACTCCAACTTGAACTTGAGGGTGATGGTCTGGGGCAATTTGTCACTCGCCCCCGGTCTCGGCTGATAACGCCACTTGCTCACCGCCTGGATGGCGGCTCGTTCGAACTGACGTCTGGGTTTGGCCTCGACCACAGTCACATCCTGTACCCGCCCCTGGGCATCGACTGCGAAGCTCAGGGTCACGAAACCTTCTATGCCTGCCTGTTGCGCCCGGTAGGGGTAGGCAGGTTCGATGCGCTGCAACGGGGTCAAGATATCGCTGCTGCCAATGCCGTTGAGCTGACCATGGGGATTACCCTCCGCCACGGCGGCCGGTGCTGGCGCGGCCAGCACACCGGGCGCGGCAACCTGCACCGGGCTCAGATCAGCCACCAGATCCAGGCTGGGTTGTACCGAAGGCAGAGGCGGCGTTGCCGGGGTAGGCATGGGACTCAGGGAAAGGGCAGCCGGTGGTTCGGGCAGGGGATCTGGTTTGGGTGGCACCGGCCGTTCCCGCTGCGCGACTTCGCTCTGCTCCGTCTGCATGCGGATGACGATAGGATCCTGTTCAGGATGGAGGCTTCGCTCCTTGGGAGGCTCGACCAGTGCAGCCATGAACAGCAATATCCCCAAGCTGAGCAACAGACCCAGCCCCAGACTAACAAGCTTCAACTTCATGGGGCAGACACCGCCACCGCTATGTTGGCGATGCCGGCAGCCTTGGCCTCATCCATCACCCTCACCACCTTGCCGTGAGGCACACGCTCGTCAGCCTGGATCACCAGGCTCGCCTCGGGCTGTTCGGCCAGCATCCGTGCCAGACTGGCTTGCACCCGCTCTATATCAACCGCCTTGCGATCGAGATAGATCTGACCCTGCTCGCCGATGGCCAGCATGATGCTGGAGGACTTCTGGGCCTTGGCATGACTCGCCTGGGGGCGATTGACCTCAAGCCCGGCTTCACGCACGAAGGAGGTGGTCACTATAAAGAAGATCAGCATGATGAAGACGATGTCGAGCATGGGGGTCATGTCGATCTGCACTTCATCACGCACGCGCTTGGATTGGCGTCTCATGGTAATACCTTCTCTTCGCGCAGTCCGTCCCGGGTTTGTGCCAAGGCACGCTTGGCCTTGCTGTCGAGACGACTGAGTAACAATACGCCGAGCAAGGCAACCACCATACCCGCCATGGTGGGTATGGTGGCGCGGGAGATGCCGCCCGCCATGCTCTCTGGATTAAAGCGGTTGGCCGCCGCCAGGGTGTCGAACACCCCTATCATGCCGGTCACTGTGCCAAGCAACCCCAACATGGGGCAGAGCACGACCAGGGTGCGGATGAGGATCAGATGACGGCCAAGTTCCAGCTCGGCCTGAGCCAGCCAGCGACCACGGATGGCGCGGGCGTGCCAGCTGCTTTGCTCCACCCTGGCCTGCCAGTCGGCTTGCAGGCGGCGCTGCAATACGCCGTAGCCCAGATTGAAGTAAAGCAGCCGTTCGATGATCAGGACCCACATCAGCGCCAGCATGGCCAGTATGACCCAGAGCACTGGGCCACCTCGGCCCATGAAGCTCTGCAACTGATGCCAGATGTCAAGCATCATGCCGCGCGCCCTTCCCGCATCTCTCCTTCGGCACGCTCGGCCAAGATGCCGGCCACTTGCTGCTCCAACACATTGGAGAGCTCGACGAAGCGCGACTGCAGCAGACTATGGGAGAGGATGAGCGGTATGGCGGCTACCAGCCCCATGACGGTGGTGATCAGGGCCATCGAGATGCCACCCGCCATGATCTTGGGATCGCCGGTACCGAACTGGGTGATGGCCTGGAAGGTGCCTATCATGCCGGTCACAGTACCGAGCAGACCCAGCATGGGGGCCAGGGCGGCAATCACCTTGACCATGCCCAGACCCCGTTCGAGGCGCGGCGTCTCCTGTAATATGGCCTCATCCAACCTCAGTTCCAGGGTCTCCATGGCGATCTCCGGGTGTTTGTCCGCGACCAGCAGTACCCGGCCGAGGGCATTGTCCGCATGATAATCACCGCTGGCCAACTGACGGCGCACCCGGCCCAGCTCGCGAGAGAGGCTCCATAGCCGCACCGCGGCGATACCCAGGCCGATCAGCGCCAGCAGCACTATGATGGCACCCACCTTGCCCCCCTGCTGCAACTGCTGCCAGAAGCTGGGTGCCTGGGCCTGCATGGCAAGCAAGACACCGTGGGAGGGATCGAGCGGTACGGCCTCGCCCTCCTGCCCCTGATAAGCATTGGCGGCACTATTAAGATTGACGGGCAGGCCGAGCACAGGTGTCAGGCCACCGGCCTCCACCTGTAGCAAACCGGCTTGCCCCAGCAGCATGAAGCTGCCGATGCGGGTCACCGGCTGGCGACTCGCGGCGCCCTGACTGTCCAGCACATTGGTCTCGAAGCGCGCAATCTGGCCAGATCCCTGAATCTCTTGCATCAGCAGGGCCGGCAGCTGTGCCAGGGCGGTGCGATCCGGCACATCCTGCTCCTTGCTCATCTGCTGCAAGGGTTGTAAACGATCGCCATATTGACCCTGAAGCGCCGAGCCACCAAGCAGCCTGGTCGCGTCCTTGGCACCTTGGCGGGCTACGGCAAAGACCTCGTCCATGTCGCTGGCCGCTTGCTGCCACTGGGATTTCAATTCCCCCAGTTTTTTCTCATTGTCGGCAAACTCGCCCGCCAGTTGCTTGCTCTGCTGCTGGGCGGCACTCAACCGGGCACGGGCGCTCGCCAGGGTCTTGCTGACCTCACCCAGAGCCTGACTCGCCTGTTGTTCACGGGCCTGCTCCTGAGCCTGCCAATCTTCATTGGCCAGAGCCGGCTGCGTCATGCCCAGCACCAGAACCACAAGAAGGGGAAGCTGTTTCATGATTGGGTCTCCTGCAGGGCCACGGAGAGCGGCAGTTGCAACAACTGGGGGATGCCTTTGTCTTTCGCCATGGCAAAGGCATCGCCGAGCGGGCTCAGCCACCGCTCATCCAGTGCCAGCCATGCTTTTTGTTGCGCCGACCAGCGCCAGGCCAAACTCTGATCTGCCGTCATGGCGAGCAGTGCCACTCGGCCAACCGCCAGCACCTCAACCCGACGGGGCATACCGTCCAGTGTCAGCTCTGCCGTATAGGCATCGAGCCGATTACCGTATTCAGCCTCTATCTGATAGGCCTGCAATAGTTGGCGAAACTTCTCCGCCTCGCTCACGTCACTGCGGGCCAGGGTCGCTTTCAACCCCTGTATCCGTGACAACCGCTCATCGATACGCAGCGGAATGTCATCTGCTACCAGCGCCGCCAGATCGCTCTGCATCTGCAGTACCAAGGGGATAAGACCCTTACGAGTCTTTTCCACCGTACCAAGCTGGGTATTGAGGCGAGCCAGTTCCTTGCGCTGATCGGCGACCAGAGTGTGCATATAGCTGTTGTAAGCCTCGAGATCGCGCAGTTGCAGCTCGGCACTCTGCAACTCCTGGCGGGCGGCGAGGGCGGCATCGGCCGCTTTCTCAACCCGCTGCTGGGACGCTTGCCCGGCGGCAATGCTTGCCTTGAGGGCAGGCTTGACCAGTTCATCGGCTGAAACTGACAAGGAGATCGATAATGGCAACAGGGCCAGACACCATAACTTGTTCATGACATGAATCTTATCAATGATAACTATTCTCATTATTTCAAATCATGGGAGCAGTAGCAATCGACATCAGTCCTTGGCCTAGGGGGAAAAAAACAGGATAATTTTTAGACAAACACGGGATCTACTGGCGTTGGTAGAAGCAACACCAAATTTATAACTAAAAAATATCTTTTCGATCAGCAAGATAGAGGTCGAAAAAGGAGAAGAACATGTTTAACGACGCCATATGGGAACACATAGACAGGTTCACCAAGGCCAAGAAAACAAGCGACATCCAGCAGCTTCTGGAACGGTTCAGCCACCAGATGGGCTTCGATTATTTTCGTTTGCTGATTATTTTTCCCATCAGCATGCAAAAGTCCCACGTCGCCTTGTTCAACAACTGTCCCACCAGCTGGTTCAATGCCTATACGGAAAAGCAGTTCCTGACTCAGGATCCGGTGGTGCATCTGGGCCTGAAGCAGACCCAACCCATCTTCTGGAACCAGCTCGATTGCACCTCGCCCTGGCTGCCCAGCGCCAGCCAGGAGGTGATGAACCTGGCCGCCGACTTCGGCGTTCGCAACGGTGTCTCCTTTCCATTGCACACCCCGCAGGGCGAACACGGCATCCTCTCCTTTATTACCAAGGAAAAATCCGACTCCGAGCTGATGTTCGACAACGTGCCCATGCTCTCCTTTTGTGCCAGCTATATCTTCAATTCAGCCCTGACCCTCATCAAGGCCAGACCGGATCTGATGAAGTATCTGACCGAGCTGTCGGATCGGGAGAAGGAGTGCCTGTTTTGGGCCAGCGAGGGTAAAACGTCCTGGGAGATCGCCACCATACTCGGCATCAGTGAACGGACCGTCAATTTTCACCTCAACCAGGTGACCAACAAGACGGATTCCAAGAACCGCAGCCAGGCCATCGCCAAGGGGATTTCCAGCGGCATCATAGTGCCCTCCCTGACCGATGTGACTATCACCAACCTGCGGCTCTCCTAGCCAGACAGGAAAACAAAAAGAGCCGCAATGCGGCTCTTTTTCATTCCAGACCATGACTTATTCCACTGTCACAGATTTCGCCAGGTTGCGAGGCTGATCCACGTCCGTGCCCTTGATGAGGGCGACATGGTAGGAGAGCAGCTGCAACGGCACAGTGTAGACGATGGGGGCGATAGCCTCCTCGACATGGCTGAGGTTCATCACCCGCATGGTCTCATCGCTCTTGAAACCGGCAGCCGCATCGGCGAACACATAGAGAATGCCGCCGCGGGCGCGCACTTCTTCAACGTTGGACTTGAGCTTCTCCAGCAGATCGTTGTTCGGTGCCACCACTATGATGGGCATCTCGGCATCGACCAATGCCAGCGGGCCATGTTTCAGCTCACCGGCGGCATAGGCTTCGGCATGGATGTAGGAGATCTCCTTGAGCTTGAGCGCCCCTTCCATGGCGATGGGGTACTGGCTGCCACGGCCCAGGAACAGACTGTGGTGCTTGTCGGCAAACTCTTCGGCCAGAACTTCAATCTCCTTGGCCAGCGCCAGACTCTCATTGATACGCTGCGGCAGGGTTTTCAGCGCATTGACCAGCTCGGCCTCGGCGGCGGCGCTCAGGTTGCCACGGCAATGACCGATGGCGGTCACCAGCATCAGCAGACCGGCCAGTTGGGTAGTGAATGCCTTGGTGGAAGCCACCCCGATCTCGGTACCGGCCCGGGTCATGAAAGCCAGATCCGATTCACGCACCAGGGAGGAACCAGGCACATTGCAGATGGCCAGCGAGCTCATGTAGCCAGACTCCTTGGCCAGACGCAGGGCGGCCAGGGTATCGGCGGTCTCGCCGCTCTGGGACAGGGTCACCAGCAGGCTGTTGGGACGCACGACCGACTTGCGATAGCGGAACTCGGAGGCGATCTCCACATCGCACGACACGCCAGCGATCTCTTCAAACCAGTAGCGAGCGACCATGCCGGAGTTGTAGGAAGTACCGCAGGCAATGATCTGGATGTGCTCGACCCGATCGAAGATGGCACGGGCACCATTGCCGAACGACTCGACCACCACATGATCGCTGCCAAGACGGCCTTCGAGGGTGTTGGTGATGGCCTTGGGCTGCTCATAAATCTCTTTGAGCATGTAGTGGCGATACTCACCCTTGTCACCGGCATCATGGGAGAGCTCGGATTCCAGCTCTTCGCGCACCACCGCATTGCCGTTGGCATCGAAGATGTGCACGTCACGGCGGGTCACCTCGGCCACATCGCCCTCTTCCAGGAAGATGAAACGACGGGTCACCGGCAGCAGCGCCATCTGATCGGAAGCGATAAAGTTCTCGCCGATGCCGCGACCGATAACCAGGGGGGAGCCGGAGCGGGCCACCACCACGCGGCTGTCGTCACGGCTATCCATCACCACGGTGCCGTAGGCGCCGCGCAGCTGCTTCACCGCCACCTGCATGGCCACCAGCAGACTGGGGGCGGATTTCAGTTCGTGGTGTACCAGGTGGGCGATCACTTCGGTGTCGGTATCTGAGCTGAACTCATAGCCCAGCCCCTGCAGCTCGGCGCGCAGCTCTTCGTGGTTCTCGATGATGCCGTTGTGCACCACCACGATATGCTCGGAGACGTGGGGGTGGGCATTGCGCTCGGAAGGCTCCCCATGAGTCGCCCAGCGGGTGTGTGCTATGCCGGTTCCGCCATGCACGGACTGTTCGTCCAGCGCCTTGGCCAGCTCGGCGACCTTGCCCAGACGACGCACCCGCTGCAGCGGATGCTCGCTGCTGAACACAGCCACACCGGCGGAGTCGTAGCCGCGATACTCGAGACGACGCAGTCCCTCGACCAGAATTTCCGCTACATCACGTTGGGCCACGGCCCCGACGATGCCACACATAGACTTCTCCTTACACTTGAATTGTTAACAATGGGGTGGGCAGGCGAACATCAGCCTGCGAGGGGAGCGCAGATCAGCGTCACCCCTTTGGATTCGAGTAGTTGCCGGGTTTCATCGGCCAAGTCTTCGTCAGTCACCAGGGTATGAATTTGTGCCCAGGGCAACTCCAGATTGGGGATCTTGCGGCCTATTTTTTCTGATTCGACCATGACGATGACTTCCCGAGAGACCTCGGCCATGACCCGGGACAGGCCCACCAGCTCGTTGAAGGTGGTGGTACCCCGCTCGGGATCTATGCCATCGGCACCAATGAACAGCTGGTCGAAGTCATAGGAGCGCAGCACCTGTTCCGCCACCTGGCCCTGAAAGGACTCGGAGTGGGGATCCCAGGTGCCGCCCGTCATCAGCAGGGTAGGTTCGTTTTCCAGCTCGCGCAGGGCACCGGCCACATTGAGGGAGTTGGTCATCACGATCAGGCCGCGCTTGTTGCTCAGCATGGGGATCATGGCACTGGTGGTGCTGCCGCTGTCGATGATGATGCGGTTGTGATCGCGGATCCGTTCGGCGGCCGCGCGGGCGATGGCCAGCTTTCGTTTCGAAACTTGCTCCGGGTTATCCGTCACTACCATCTCGCTCGGTAGTGGCACCGCCCCCCCGTAGCGACGCAGCAACAGACCGCCGGTCTCCAGCACGGCCAGATCCTTGCGGATGGTCACTTCCGAGGTGGCAAAGTGCTTGGCCAAGGCATCAACGCTCACTTCACCCTGTTCTTGCACCAGAGTCACTATGGTGTGGCGGCGCTGCTGTGTGTTTCGTTTTGTCATTGGCAAGTTTCGATTCGAAAGAATGGCGGAATATTAACAAGCTTTGCGGGAAAAACAAGCGGGCAACATAGGATCCCCATCACTTAGCTGCCAAAATAGACCGGCAGAGAGTGAGAGGATCCCATGCACAAGAGATTGATATGGTTGGTAGAAGACGAGGCCAACATAGCAGACACCCTGATCTATGCGTTGCAGACCGAGGGGTTCGAAGTGACCTGGTTCAACCTGGGCGAGACCATGTTGGCGAGATTGGCACAGACCCAACCTGACTTTCTGATCCTGGATGTGGGCCTGCCCGACATCAACGGCTTCGAGCTGTGCAAGCGGGTCCGGGCCAACTGCGATACCCCGCTGATGTTCCTCACCGCTCGCAGTGAGGAGATTGACCGGCTGATTGGACTGGAAATAGGCGCCGATGACTATGTGGCCAAGCCCTTCTCGCCACGGGAAGTCTGTGCCAGGGTTCGCACCATATTGCGCCGCAGCGGGCGACAGCCCCCCTCACAGACCAGCGGCTTGCAACTGGACGAGGATAGGGCCCGCATCAGCTTTCAGGGTCAGGCGCTGGCGCTCACCCGCTACGAATACCTGCTGCTCAAGACTCTGATGCAGGCGCCGGGCCGGGTCTACTCCCGCCAGCAGCTGATGGACTTGGTGTGGAGCGGGGCCGAAGAGAGCCTGGATCGCACCGTCGATACCCACATCAAGACCCTGAGAGCCAAGCTGAGGGAGCGGGACCCCGATGCCAATCTGATCCTGACGCACAGGGGGCTGGGCTACAGCCTGGAGCTGGCATGAAACATGATCCATTGAACAGCAACCGCGGTGCAATCTGGGACAAATATGAGACCTAATTGGATAGCACCCGATCATCGGAAACCGGCATGAGAATTGGATTGCAACTGCTGGCCGGATTGCTGCTCATCTTCGCCCTGGCCGCCTGGTTTGTACTGGAGATCTTCGTCGAAGAGATCAAGCCGGGGGTGCGCAGCGCCGCCGAAGATACGCTGGTCGACATGGCACAGATACTGGCCCCCCTGGCGCTGGCTGATTTGCAGGAGGGCAAGATGGCCAATGGGCGACTGGCTCATGCCTTCGCCCGCCTCAATCAGAGGCCCATCAATGCCCTGATCGATGGCCACCTCAAGCAGCAGACCGAGTACCGTATCTATGTTGTTGATGCAAAAGGAAAAGTGCTCTACGACTCCTCGGGGCGGGATCTGGGCAAAGATTACTCCCGCTGGAATGATGTCCATCTGACCCTGCGCGGTCAATATGGCGCCCGCAGCACCCGCAGCAACCCGGACGATCCCGCCAGCTCAGTCATGCATGTGGCGGCGCCGCTGCGCGAAGGGGATGAGATTCTCGGTTCCCTTACGGTTGCCAAACCCAACCATACCCTGCTGCCGATGATAGAGCGTGGGGAGCGCCAGCTCTTGCAGGCTGCCGCCCTCATGTTGCTCATCGCCCTGCTCATTGGCGGCTTGCTGGTGTGGTGGCTAAACAGGTCAATCCGCAAGCTGGAAACCTATGCCCAGGCCGTCAGCCAGGGCGAGCCTGCCCAGTTGCCCCATTTATACAGCCTGGAGCTGGACAGGTTGGGGCGCTCCCTCGAGACAATGCGCCGCCAGCTCGATGGCAAGAGTTACATAGAGCAATACGTCCACAGCCTGACCCATGAGCTCAAGAGCCCCCCTGGCGGCCATTCGTGGGGCGGGGGAGCTGCTGGCGGAGGCCCCCCCTCCGCAAGTCGCGACCCGTTTCATTGGCAACATCAATCAGGAGACGACCCGCATGCAGCAGCTGATCGAGCGTATGTTGCAGCTCGCTCGCCTCGAATCGGGTCAGGATCGTGAACGGCAGGCGGTGGAACCATCATCACTCGGCGAAGGGGTCGCGGCGGCGCGCCAGATAGTGGCCGATCGACGGAACATCACTCTCAGCCGCAGCCTGAAACCGGCCCGGCCACAGCACTGGGATCCCTTGCTGGTGGGACAGGCCCTGGGCAACCTGATCGACAATGCCCTCGACTTCAGCCCAACCGCTGGCCTGCTGGCGATAGAGGGAGAGCCGACACCGGATGGCTACCGTTTCCGGGTCAAGGATCAGGGCCCGGGTATCCCGGATTTCGCCCTGCCGCGCATCTTCGAGCGCTTCTACTCTCTGCCCAGGCCAAACGGCGCCAAGAGCAGTGGCATAGGGCTCAGCTTCGCCGCCGAGGTAGCGCGCCAACATGGGGGCAGCCTGACGCTGCACAACGGGAAACAAGGCGGAGTGCTGGCCGAACTCTGGCTGCCCACCAGCGGCACAACATGATTCATATGGACTTCACACTGACCACACAGAGCGTCGCTAAGCTGGTGCCCCCCATGCCGCCATTCCGGGCACATGGGGCCATGCCCTGTCGAATCAAGGAGACCCGAATGTCCCGAATCCTGTTGCCCGGCCTGATTGCCGCCAGCCTGTTGTTCAGTGTGCCCGCCAGTGCGGCTGGCTGCTGGCTGTTTGCCGATGGCACCGGCCAGCCCTTGTCCCAGCAGGGAGAGTGCAGCCAGCGCCTGCCCCCCGCCTCCACCTTCAAAATCCCGCTGGCACTGATGGGTTATGACAGTGGCTTTCTGGTCGATGAACAACTGCCAGCCCTGCCGTTCAAGGCCGGAGATGCAGACTTCCTGCCCGCCTGGCGCGAGACCACCACTCCGAGCCGCTGGATGGACCATTCGGTGATCTGGTACTCCCAGCGTCTCACCGAGTGGCTGGGAGAAGCCCGCTTCCAGCAGTACGTCGACCACTTCGACTACGGCAACCGGGATCTCGCCGGCAATCCGGGCAAGCAGGATGGTTTGACCCAGGCTTGGCTCAGTTCATCGCTGGGGATCAGCCCGCTCGAGCAGGCCAGTTTCCTCGGCAAGCTGGTGAGCGGCAAACTGCCCGTCGCCGCCGACGCGGTACGCCACACCAGCGCCATCATGCGTCAGCCCGACATCGACGGCTGGCAAGTATACGGCAAGACCGGTATGGGTTACTTCAAGCAGGCCGATGGGAGCCTGGACCGACAGCGTCCCATTGGCTGGTTCGTCGGCTGGGCCAGCAAGGGAGATCAGACCCGCATCTTCGTCCATACCGTACTGGACAAACCAGGCAAGCAGTTCGCCTCAGTCCGCGCCAAAGAGGAGCTCTTTGCCGCCCTGCCGGACAAGCTCAAGCAATGACAAGCGCGGTTCGCGGCGGGCAAATGGGGTTGTCCCAGTCCACTTGAGCGCGGCCTCATTCACTCCAGCCGGCGCCAGGGCGCCGGTTTTTTTATCGCCCTTCACCCTCACTTCACAGAGGCTCACCTCCCCTTCACCCAGCCAGGACACACTGACCTCCGATAACAAGGAGCCCGTCATGGTCAAACAGATAATCACCCACAAGCTCTTCCTGCTACTGCTGCTCGGCCTGCTGTTGATGCTGCCGGTGCAGTCGATTCTGGATCTCAATCACGAACGCCAGCGCTATCAGCATCAAGCCATCGACAGCATGATGGCCAGCAGCAGCGGTCCGCAGCGGCTGCTGGGGCCTGTTCTGGTACAACCCTATAGCCGCGCCGTCACCGTGGAGCAGGATGGCAAGCGCTTCGTGCGCCAAGAGCGGCTCTACCGCTATCTGTTACCGGAACAGCTGGAGATGCGCGCCAGCATGGTGGTCACCCCGCGCAAACTCGGCATCTATCAGGCGCAGCTCTATCACACCAAGCTCACCCTCTCCGGCCATCTGCCCGATACCCTGACGGACAAGCCGTTGCTGGCCAGCAACCCGGACCTGCTCTTTGACGGCGCAGATCCGGCGCTGGTGGCGGGTAAACCCTATCTGAGCCTGGTGCTGTCCGACGCCCGTGGCATCAACAGCGTCCCCGTGTTGCAACTGGGAGAACGCCGCATCCCCTTCGTTCCCGGCGCCTTGCTCACAGAGGGTCAGGCTGGCATTCACGCGCCGCTCGACGCCTTGCCGGGCGAACAGGGCAACTTCCATATCGAGCTGCACTTGCAGGGCATGAACAGCCTGGAGCTGGTGCCCCTCGGTCGGGAGAGCAGACTGCAACTGAGCGGCAACTGGCCGCATCCCAACTTCGTCGGTGACTTCCTGCCGGACAGTCGCAAACTGGATGAGGCTGGCTTCAATGCCAGCTGGCAGACGAGCTGGTTCGCGACCGACATGGAGACCCGTTTCTTGCGCAGCATGAGTGGCAGGGAAGACACCCTGCCCGCCTTCAGTGTCAATCTGGTGCAATCAGTGGATCAATACCGGCTCAATGAGCGGGCCGCCAAATATGCCCTGCTGTTCATCGGACTCACCTTCATCAGCTTCTTTATGTTCGAGCTGCTCAAGGGGCTGCGGGTGCACCCGATCCAGTACGCCCTGGTCGGCATGGGACTGGTCATCTTCTATCTGCTGCTGCTGGCACTGACCGAACACCTGGGCTTCGCCCTGGCTTACCTGCTGGCGAGCCTGGCCAGTGTGGCGCTCAATGGCTTTTACCTGAGCCATGTACTGAGGGGCCTGAAGCAAGGGCTCGGCTTCGCGGCCCTGCTGGGAATGGTCTATGCCACCCTCTATGGCCTGTTGCAGGCACAGCAGAGCGCGTTACTACTCGGTGCCCTGTTGCTGTTCGCCGTATTGGCGCTGCTCATGGTGCTCACTCGCAAACTGGATTGGTATAGCGTCATGGACAACTCCGGGCGCGAGCCATAAAAAAACCGGCGCCACAAAGCGCCGGTTTCCTTAATTTCATAGATAGGGATTGATTGGGCATCACTTCTTCTTGACCGGGCGCGCCCAGTTCTGAATATGGCGCTGGGGCACCCGGGTGATCACCAGCTCGTGCTCGGCCACATTCTTGGTGATGGTGGAGCCAGCACCCAGGGTCGCGCCCTTGCCGATGCGCACCGGCGCCACCAGCTGGGTATCGGAGCCGACGAAGACATCATCCTCTATGATGGTCTGGAACTTGTTCACCCCATCATAATTACAAGTAATGGTGCCAGCGCCAATGTTCACCCTGGCCCCCACGTCGGCATCTCCCAGATAGGTCAAATGACCACACTTGGAACCAACGCCGAGCCGGGACTTCTTCATCTCGACGAAGTTGCCGACATGGGCATCTTGCTCCAGCACGGCACCTGGTCGCAGACGGGCAAAGGGGCCGACCGAACACTGATCCGCCACCTGGGCACCCTCGATAACGGAGTAGGGCTTCACTTCGGTATGATCGCCAATCTCGCAATCTTTCAGCACGCAGCCGGCCCCGATGCGCACATGGTTGCCGAGCTTCACCTTGCCCTCGATGATGACGTTCACATCGATCACCACCTCTTCGCCGATCTCCAGCGTGCCGCGCAGATCGAAGCGAGCCGGATCGATCAGGGTGACGCCCGCGATCATCAGCTTCTCGGCCTGCATCTGCTGATAGCTGCGCTCCAATGCCGCCAGCTGCACCCTGTTGTTGGCCCCTTCTACTTCCATGGCGCTGTCCGGATGAACGGCGGCGATGGGACAGCCATCTCCATGAGCCATGGCAATGACATCGGTGAGGTAGAACTCCCCCTGGGCATTCTTGTTGTCCAGACGCGACAGCCAGCCGCGCAGGTCGGCGCCATTGGCCACCAGTACGCCGGTGTTCACCTCGCGGATGGCGAGCTGCTCGGCGTTGGCATCCTTCTGCTCGACGATACCGACTACCTGACCCTGCTCGCGCACGATGCGGCCGTAGCCGGTCGGGTTGTCCAGCACCACGGTCAGCAGCGCCATACCGTCATCGGCCTTGGCGGCCAGCAGCCGTTGCAGGGTCTCTGGCTGGATCAGCGGGGTATCGCCGTAGAGCACCAGCACGTCGTCTTCATCCTGCCAGAACGGGATGGCCTGGGCGACGGCGTGGCCGGTACCCAGCTGCTGGGCCTGAAGCACCCAATTCAAGTCCGGGGCGGCAATCCGCTCCTTCAACAACTCGGCGCCGTGGCCATAGACCAGATGCAACTGCTCGGCACCTATCTGGCGGGCGGTCTCGATGACATGGGACACCATGGGTTTGTTGGCGACAGGGTGCAACACCTTGGGCAGTACGGAGCGCATGCGGGTGCCTTTACCCGCAGCCAGGATCACGACATTGAGGGACATAGCTAGCCTTTGAAACTTGAGAAAATACTCGGCGGAGTCTATCGAACGGATAAAAAAAAGCGACCCGAAGGTCGCTTTTTGCATCACCGCTATTAACGGTAATTCTTTTTGACGATATCGATAACCCGCAGTTGGGCCATCGCCTTGGCCAGCTCGGTAGCGGCCTGGGCGTAATCGATGTCACCATGGGAGCTGTTGATCCGCTCCTCGGCACGACGCTTGGCTTCCTGGGCTTTCGCCTCATCCAGGTCGTCGGCACGAATTGCGGTATCGGCCAGCACAGTCACGGCTTCGGGTTGTACTTCCAGCATGCCGCCGGAGACGTACATCACCTCTTCGCCACCATTTTGCTTGATCAAGCGGACCAGGCCCGGCTTGATAGCAGTCAGCAGCGGCGCGTGACCGTGGTGGATACCCAGCTCACCTTCGGAGCCTGAAACCTGTACGGTCTGAACACGGCCGGCAAACAGTTTGCCCTCTGCGCTCACCACATCCAGGTGAAAGGATATCTCAGCCATGGGTCCTCCTATCGAGGCTTACAGTTTCTTGGCTTTCTCGACGACTTCGTCGATACCGCCAACCATGTAGAACGCCTGCTCAGGCAGATCGTCATACTCGCCTTTCAGGATGCCCTGGAAACCACGAATGGTCTCTTTCAGCGGCACGTATTTGCCCGGGGAACCGGTAAATACTTCTGCCACGAAGAACGGCTGGGACAAGTAACGCTCGATCTTACGGGCACGGGATACAGTCAGTTTGTCTTCTTCTGACAGTTCATCCATACCCAGGATGGCGATGATGTCCTTCAGCTCTTTGTAGCGCTGCAGTACGGTCTGAACGCCACGAGCGGTGTCGTAGTGCTCCTTGCCAACCACCAGCGGATCCAGCTGACGGGAGGTGGAGTCCAGCGGGTCAACGGCCGGGTAGATACCCAGCGCCGCGATCTGACGGGACAGAACGACGGTCGCATCCAAGTGGGCGAAGGTGGTCGCCGGAGACGGGTCAGTCAAGTCATCCGCAGGGACGTAAACGGCCTGTACGGAGGTGATGGAACCAGTCCGGGTGGAGGTGATACGTTCTTGCAGAACACCCATCTCCTCGGCTAGGGTCGGCTGGTAGCCTACTGCGGACGGCATACGGCCCAGCAGTGCGGATACTTCGGTACCGGCCAAGGTGTAACGGTAGATGTTATCCACGAAGAACAACACGTCACGACCTTCGTCACGGAACTTCTCGGCCATGGTCAGACCGGTCAGCGCCACGCGCAGACGGTTTCCGGGCGGCTCGTTCATCTGACCGTAAACCAGGGAGACTTTGTCCAGTACGTTGGACTCCATCATCTCGTGGTAGAAGTCATTACCCTCACGGGTACGCTCGCCCACACCGGCAAATACTGAGTAGCCGCTGTGCTCGATCGCGATGTTACGGATCAGTTCCATCATGTTGACGGTCTTGCCGACACCGGCGCCGCCGAACAGACCCACTTTACCACCCTTGGCGAACGGGCAAACCAGGTCGATAACCTTGATGCCGGTCTCCAGCAGATCGTTGCTGTTGGACTGTTCTTCGTAGCTGGGGGCTTCGCGGTGGATGGACCAACGCTCTTCTTCGCCGATCGGACCCTTCTCATCGATGGGTTCGCCCAGTACGTTCATGATGCGGCCCAGGGTCGAGGTACCAACCGGTACCTGGATTGCCTTGCCGGTATTAACTACTTCCAACCCACGACGCAGACCGTCGGAGGAACCCATGGTGATGCAGCGTACGACACCGCCACCGATCTGCTGCTGAACTTCCAGCACCAGACCCTGGCCTTGACCTTCGCTGACGACTTTAACTGCGTCGTACACCTTGGGTACGGCATTCTGCGGGAACTCGATGTCCACCACAGCGCCGATGATTTGGACGATGAAACCATTACTCATGTCAAATCCTCTAAACCTTTGATAACCCTTGCCTTACACCGCAGCAGCGCCTGATACGATCTCTGTCAGCTCTTGGGTAATACTGGCCTGACGGGCCTTGTTATACACCAGTTGCAGATCGTTAATCAGGTTACCGGCGTTGTCAGTCGCGGCTTGCATGGCAACCATTCGGGCCGCCTGTTCGCTGGCCAAGTTTTCCACCACGCCCTGGTACACCTGGGATTCGACATAGCGAATCAACAAGGTGTTCAGCAGCTGCTTGGGATCCGGCTCATAGAGGTAATCCCAATGGTGTTTCTTGGCGAGCTTGCTGTCTTCTGTTACGGGCAAAGGCAGCAATTGATCGACTCGGGGTTGTTGCACCATGGTGTTTACAAACTTGTTGTACACCAGGTACAGACGGTCAATCTCACCGTTGTCGTAAGCCTTCAGCATGACCTTGACTGAACCAATCAGGTCATTGACGCTCGGGTTGTCACCCAGTCCGGAGACGTGGGCTTGCACCTTGGCACCATGCCGCTGGAAGAAGCCGGAAGCTTTGTTACCGATCAGTGCCAGGTCAACCTTGGCACCTTTCGCGCTCCAATCCTTCATCTCATTGAGGGCAGCCTTGAACAGGTTGATGTTCAGACCCCCACACAGGCCACGGTCGGTGGAGACGACGATGTAACCCACTCGCTTGACCTCACGTTCCATGAGGTAGGGGTGCTTGTATTCCAAGTTCCCCTGGGCGATATGGCCGATCACCTTGCGCATGGTTTCAGCGTACGGACGGCTGGCAGACATGCGTTCCTGCGCACGGCGCATCTTGCTTGCTGCCACCATTTCCATAGCGCCGGTGATCTTCTGAGTGTTCTTCACACTCCCGATCTTGGTACGTATCTCTTTTGCGCCGGCCATCTCTTACTCTCCTTCAGGTGGCAGCTTGCGCTGCCACACTCGCTTACCAGGTCTGGGTTGCTTTGAAGTCATCCAGCAACGCAGTCAGCTTGCCAACGATCGCGTCGTTGTAGTCGGCTGTGGCGTTGATGTCTGCCATCAGCTCAGCATGCTGGTTATTGGCGTAGGAGAGCAGAGCGGCTTCGAAATCGACGATCTTGGCGATTTCGACGTCGGAGAGATAGCCCTTCTCGGCGGCGAACAGCACCAGAGCCTGGGCAGCCACACTCATCGGGGAGTATTGCTGCTGCTTCATCAGCTCAGTTACCTTCTGGCCGTGGTCCAGCTGCTTGCGGGTCGCCTCATCCAGATCGGAAGAGAACTGGGCGAAGGCCGCCAGCTCGCGGTACTGGGCCAGCGCGGTACGGATACCACCGGACAATTTCTTGACGATCTTGGTCTGAGCCGCGCCACCCACTCGGGATACGGAGATACCCGGGTCAACCGCCGGACGAATACCGGAGTTGAACAGCTGAGTGGTCAGGAAGATCTGACCATCGGTGATGGAGATCACGTTGGTCGGAACGAAGGCTGACACGTCACCGGCCTGGGTTTCGATGATCGGCAACGCGGTCAAAGAACCGGTCCGGCCAGTCACGGCACCCTTGGTGAACTTCTCGACGTACTCGACGTTGACGCGGGAAGCGCGCTCGAGCAGACGGGAGTGCAGATAGAAGACGTCGCCTGGGTAAGCTTCGCGTCCTGGCGGACGGCGCAGCAGCAGGGAGATCTGACGGTAGGCCACCGCTTGCTTGGACAGGTCATCATAAATGATGAGCGCGTCTTCACCGCGGTCACGGAAGTATTCACCCATGGAGCAACCGGCATAAGGCGCCAGGTATTGCAGGGCGGCAGCTTCGGAGGCAGAGGCAACCACCACTATGGTGTTGGCCAGAGCACCGTGCTCTTCCAGCTTGCGCACCACGTTGGCAATGGTGGAGGCCTTCTGGCCAATCGCGACGTACACACATTTAATACCAGAGTCTTTCTGGTTGATGATGGTGTCGATGGCGATGGCGGTCTTACCTACCTGGCGGTCACCGATGATCAGCTCACGCTGGCCGCGACCGATAGGGATCATGGCATCGATGGCTTTCAGACCGGTCTGGACAGGCTGGTCAACAGACTTACGCTCGATAACGCCCGGTGCGATAACTTCGATCGGCGAGAAGCCGTCGTTGTCGATGGGACCCTTACCGTCGATAGGCTGACCCAGGGTGTTGACCACCCGGCCCAACAGACCACGACCAACCGGCACTTCCAGAATGCGGCCAGTCCCTTTTACTTTCATCCCTTCGGCCAGATCGGCGTAGGGACCCATGACCACGGCACCAACGGAGTCACGCTCCAGGTTCAATGCCAGAGCGAAGCGGTTGCCCGGCAGCTCGATCATTTCACCCTGCATGGCATCGGCCAGACCGTGGATACGAATGATACCGTCGCTCACAGAGACGATGGTACCTTCGTTGCGCGCTTCGCTCTTAACATCAAACTGCGCGATGCGCTGCTTGATAAGCTCGGCGATTTCAGTGGAATTCAGTTGCATGCTCTAATACCCCAATCAAGATTGCAGCGCGTCGGCCATGCGATCCAGCTTACCGCGGACAGTACCGTCGATAACCAGATCTCCGGCCTTGATGAGCACTCCGGCCATCAAGGACGCATCCATGCTGCAATTCAGCTTCACTTTGCGTGCGAGACGTTGCTCCAGAGAAGCCTGAATAGCGGCCTTCTGCTGGTCGGTCAGTACATGGGCCGAAATGACGTCAGCCTGAATCTCTTTGTCGAGTTCAGCCTTGAGCAATACATATTCGGTCACGACCGCCGGCAGCACACCCAAGCGACCATTCTCAGCCATCACCCGCATCAGGTTCTGGCCATGCTCGTCGAGTTGCTCACCACAGACACTCACAAACAGATTTGCGAGTTCTTCGGCAGCCACAGAGCCGTTTACCAGGGAGTGGATTGTCTCGTTCTCCACGACTTGCGCCGCGAAACCGAGCATCCCGAGCCACTGGTCAACCGCCTTGTGCTCAACGGCAAACTCGAAAGCAGCCTTGGCGTAGGGGCGAGCGATTGTAGTCAGTTCAGACATAGCCCCGTTCCCGTTACAGTTCTGCTACCAGTTTGTCGACGATGTCGCTGTTGGCAGCCTGGTCGATGTGACGTGCCAGGATCTTCTCTGCGCCGGCGACGGCAAGAGCAGCAACCTGCTTGCGCAGTTCTTCTGTGGCACGATGACGTTCAGCTTCAAGCTCGGCACGGCCTTGAGCCAGGATTTTTTCCCGCTCTGCCTGGGCACCAACTGCCGCTTCATCGATGATCTGGGCTTTACGTTTGTTAGCCTGTTCAACGATTTCAGCAGCCTGGCGCTTGGCTTCTTTCAGCTGATCGGTGGCATTGGCCTTGGCCAAATCCAGATCTTTCTTGGCGCGTTCTGCGGAAGACAAGCCGTCAGCAATTTCTTTCTGGCGGGCTTCAATGGCTGCAATCAGCGGCGGCCATACGTACTTCATGCAAAATACTACGAAGAAGAAAAAAGCGATTGCTTGGCCGAGGAGGGTGGCGTTGATATTCACAGCCGATTTCCTCTTAAGTTAGTTAATGGGTTCTGCGTGAGTCGTAACGACTTATGCAACCGCAAACATCACATACAGACCCAGACCAACGGCGATCATCGGGATCGCATCAACCAGACCCATCACGATGAAGAACTGGGTACGCAGCACAGGGATCAGATCCGGCTGACGAGCAGCGCCTTCCAAGAATTTACCACCCAGGATACCGATACCGATGGAGGCGCCGATCGCGGCCAGGCCCATCATCAAAGCAGCAGCCATGTACAGCAGGTCCATGTTCAAGTTTTCCATGAGGATCTCCATTTATTTTTGGTAATTGGTTGTTTAAAAAGGTGTTATTTGAGTTGCATCATCAATGGTCTTCCTGCGCCATCGACAGATAGACGATGGTCAGAACCATGAAGATGAATGCCTGCAAGGTGATGATCAGTATGTGGAAAATTGCCCAAGGCACGGACAGGATCCACTGTGACCACCAGGGTAACAAACCCGCAATCAGGATAAAGATCAGTTCGCCAGCATACATGTTGCCGAACAGTCGCAGACCCAGAGAGACCGGCTTGGAAATCAACGTGACGGTTTCAAGGATGAAGTTAACAGGGATGGCCGCAGGATGATTGAAAGGCTGAAGTGTCAGCTCCTTCACAAACCCTTTGATACCCTTGACCTTGATGCTGTAATACAGGATCAAGAAGAACACGCCCAAAGCCATGGACATGGTGATGTTAACGTCAGCAGAGGGAACCACACGCAGATAGGGAACACCCATCAATTGTGCAGCGTGAGGGATAAAGTCAACGGGGATCAGATCCATGAAGTTCATCAGGAAGATCCACACAAACACCGTCAGCCCCAAAGGTGCGATGACCTTGTTGCGACCGTGAAAGATGTCCTTGACGTTACTATTCACAAACTCGACCAGCATCTCCACGAAGCACTGAAGTTTGCCCGGTACGCCGCTGGTGGCCTTGACGGCGACTCGACGGAACGACCAGATAAACAGGGTGCCCAACAGAACAGAAAATATCATAGAGTCGATATTCACTGTCCAGAACCCAGACCCTACTTGCAGATGGGTCAGATGGTGGGAGATATATTCCTGAGGAGTCAGGACTTCTCCGGTTGCAGCCATGAGTTTTCCTAATAGTGGTTGTTAAGCGTGAATGAGACTATCCACTGTACAACGAGGGCGAGGATATAAGTGGCGAAGAAGGAGATGGTGTTTATCTCGATCCCTGCACCAAACATCAGGGCGAAGAGTCCTGTTGTAGCAATGAGCTTAATCCCTGCCCCACCATAAAAGTCCCGCAACACCAGTCCCACACTCTCTTTCGTCACCTTGCGGCGCAGAACCCAGAGTGTGAACAAGGCCTGAGGAACCCAATACATTCCCCCCCCGTAGAGGGAGGAATATCCGGCGTTAGCCCCCGCCTGATAAAACCAGACTGACGCTATCGCCAGGATCAGGACGAGCTGACAAACGAGCATCGCCAAGGCCAGTGTTAAACCTTCCAAGGCTATTTTCTGTTTCACCAACTCACCTCTGAACATTACAGAACTGTAAAAAATCGGGTTCCGAAGACCCCGAATTCACAGCTCTAAAAGCCGGTCAAATTATACCCGTGAAGACGGCTATTGCAACATGGCAAAAACCCTTAATTTTTGCGGCTTTCCGCACAAAATTAAGGTTATGTTCATATCGAAAGGAATGGATGTTTTATTACTACAAAAAGCGTAAAAATTACTATTCTGATAGGCCAAAATAGCCCAATACTCGGTCCAATTCCGCCAAGTTCTCGTAACTTATTACTAACTTGCCACTATTCTGCTTGCCTTGCTGCAGTTGTACCTTGTTGCCAATTTTTTCTGCAATCTGGCGTTCAATGTAAGCAAATTGTGGATCGCGAACCGGTTCGGCTTTGGTTTTTGCCGGTTCCAGTGATTTTTGCACCAAGCGCTCGGTATCGCGCACGGTCAGCCCTTTTTGCGCCACCTGCTTGGCCAGTTCGGACTGGGCCGGGCCACTCAGGGCCAGCAGGGCTCGGGCATGGCCCATGTCGAGGTCGCCATGCTCCACGAAACGCTTCACGTCGTCGTTGAGCTGGTTAAGACGCAGCAAGTTGGTGACAGTGGTGCGCGACTTGCCCACCGCCTCGGCCACCTGCTGGTGGGTGAGTTCAAATTCGGTCAGCAATCGCTGCAGGGCGACCGCCTCCTCGATGGCATTGAGGTCTTCGCGCTGGATGTTCTCAATCAGAGCGATGGCGACCGCTGCTTCGTCGGGCACGTCCTTGATGATGCAGGGCACCACCTCGAGACGGGCCAGCTGGGAGGCGCGCCAGCGTCGTTCACCGGCGATGATTTCAAAGGATTGCTCACCGAGGGGGCGGACCACTATGGGCTGGATCACCCCCTGGGCACGAATGGAGTTGGCCAGGTCTTCCAGTGCGTCCTGCGACATGTCCTTGCGCGGCTGGTACTTGCCGGAGCGCAGCCACTCCAGCGGCAGCTTGCGTAGCTCGCCCTGGGGGGCGGGAGCCATGGCCTGTTCGGTGCGCTGATCGCTCATCACCTGTTTCTGGCGCGCAGCCGTGCTGGTGCTGAGCAGGGCGTCCAACCCCTTGCCCAGTCCACGTTTTTTCAGGGTCATATGCTCTCTCGATCTGCGGTGGTCAGTTGGGCTTCCTGCTCCTGGCGGCGCAGTATCTCGCCTGCCAGCGCCAGATAGGCCTTGGCGCCCACCGATGATTTGTCATAGTGCATGGCCGGAGCGCCAAAGCTGGGCGCCTCCGCCAATCTCACGTTGCGGGGGATGATGGTGCGATAGACCTTGTCCCCGAAGTGCTGTTTCAGCTGATCGGACACATCATTGGCCAATCGGTTACGGTGATCGAACATAGTGCGCAGCACCCCTTCGATCTTGAGCTCCGGATTGACCACGGCCGCCAGCTTGCTGATGGTATCAACCAGCGCCGTCAACCCCTCAAGGGCATAGTACTCGCACTGCATGGGCACCAGCACCGAATCGGCGGCAGCCATGGCATTGACGGTCAGCATGTTGAGTGAGGGGGGGCAGTCGATGAAGATGTAATCGTATTGGTCGCGCACCGAGGCGATGGCGTTGCGCAAGCGGAGCTCGCGGGCGAAGAATTCCATCAGCCGGATCTCCGCCGCCGTCACGTCGGCGTTGGCGGCGATAAGGTGATAGCCCCCCGAGGTCTCGGTGACGATGACGTCCCGCACCGGGGTATCTTCGATGAGCAGCTCATAGGCGGTGCGCTCGACATCGTACTTGTCAACGCCGCTGCCCATGGTGGCATTACCCTGGGGATCCAGATCGATCACCAGCACCTTGCGGCGGGTGGCTGCCATGGAAGCCGCCAGGTTCACGCAGGTGGTGGTTTTTCCGACCCCCCCCTTCTGGTTGGCGATGGCAATGACTTTTCCCACAAGATCCCCTCAATGAAACGGCAGCCCAAGCGGGCCTAGATAGTTTTAAACTCCAGCAGGTGACGCTCACCTTCCAGCTCAGGCACCACCAGTTGATGGGAGGCCACCAGACGGATATTGGCCGGCAACTGGGCCAGCTCCTGCTCGGGATACTGTCCCTTGAGTGCCAGGAAGCTGCCCTGTTCAGCAGGCAGATGATGACACCAGCGCAGCATGTCTTCCAGCGAGGCAAATGCCCGGCTCAACACGCCATCGAAGCCTTGTTCGGGTCGAAACTCTTCCACCCGGCTCAGTACAGGGGTCACATTGGTGAGGCCAAGCTCCTGGATCACCTGGCGGATGAAGTTGATCCGTTTGCCAAGGCTGTCGAGCAACACGAACTGCTTGTCCGGGTTGATGATGGCCAGCGGCAAGCCTGGCAGGCCCGGGCCTGTGCCGACATCGATGAACCGCTCACCGTGCAAGTGCTCGCTAACCACCAGACTATCGAGGATATGCTTGACCAGCATCGCATCGGGATCACGCACCGAGGTGAGATTGTAAGCCTTGTTCCACTTGTGCAGCAACTCAACCAGCTTGATAATCTGGGTCTTTTGAGTCTCTGTTATAACGATATCGGCCTGCGTGAGCAGGCCGTTCAATCTTTCCAGCATGGGGATCCTCTAGGCGGTTTTACGCAGCAGGCCGTTTTTCTTGAGATGGACCAGCAGGATGGAGATGGCCGCCGGTGTGATGCCGGAGATGCGGGAGGCCTGACCTATGGTCTGCGGCTTGGCATCGCTCAGCTTGGCGATCACCTCGTTGGAGAGGCCGTTCACATCGCGGTAATTCATGTCGAGCGGCAGCAGGGTGCTCTCGTTGCGAAGCTGTTTCTCCACTTCGTCCTGCTGACGATCGATGTAACCGGCGTACTTGATCTGGATCTCAACCTGATCGGCGGCAGCCGGATCCTCGAGGGCAGGTCCAACCCCTTCGATCGCCATCAGCGCATCGTAGGTCACCTCGGGGCGACGCATCAGCTCTTCCAGACTATGCTCACGGCTGATCGGGGTATTAACCAGGGCATTGATGCCGGGTACGGCGGCATGCTGGGGATGGATCCAGGTCGAACGCAGTCGTTGGCGCTCCAGCTCCACCTGCTCCAGCTTGGTATTGAATTTGGCCCAGCGCTCGTCATCGACCAGACCCAGTTCGCGACCGGCCGAGGTCAGACGCAGATCCGCATTGTCTTCACGCAGCAGCAAGCGATATTCGGCACGACTGGTGAACATACGGTACGGCTCGCGGGTACCCAGGGTGGAGAGATCGTCCATCATGACGCCGAGGTAAGCCTGATCACGACGGGGATGCCAGGCATCCTTGCCCTGAGCGCGCAGAGCCGCGTTCAGGCCGGCCAGCAAACCTTGCGCTCCGGCCTCTTCGTAGCCAGTGGTGCCGTTGATCTGGCCGGCGAAGAACAGATTGGGGATGCACTTGCTCTCCATGTTCGCCTTGAGATCCCGGGGATCGAAAAAGTCATATTCGATGGCGTAGCCGGGTCGAGTGATATGGGCATTCTCAAAGCCCCGGATCGAACGCACGATCTGGATCTGCACATCGAATGGCAGGCTGGTCGAGATGCCGTTCGGATAGAGTTCGTGGGTGGTCAAGCCCTCAGGCTCGACGAAGATCTGGTGCGCCGTCTTATCGGCAAAGCGGGTGATCTTGTCCTCGATCGACGGGCAGTAGCGTGGCCCTATCCCCTCGATTACCCCGGCGTACATGGGGCTGCGATCCAGATTATTGCGGATCACCTCATGAGTACGCTCGTTGGTATGAGTCATGTAGCAGGAGATCTGGCGCGGATGCTGGCTCGCCTCGCCGATGAAGGAGAACACCGGAGTCGGGGTGTCACCCGCCTGTTCCTGCATCACGGACAGATCGACACTGCGGGCATCGATACGCGGCGGCGTGCCGGTCTTGAGTCTGTCGATGCGAAGCGGCATTTCACGCAGACGTTGCGCCAGGGCGATCGAGGGAGGATCACCTGCCCGTCCGCCCTTGTAATTATCCATGCCGATGTGGATCAAGCCGTTGAGGAAAGTTCCGACGGTCAGTACCACCGTCTTGCCACTGAAACGGATCCCGCTCTGAGTCACGACCCCGGCGACACGATCCCCGTCCATGATCAGATCATCGCAAGCCTGCTGGAAGATCTTAAGATTCGGTTGGTTCTCCAACATCTCTCGTACGGCTGCTTTGTAGAGCAGACGATCCGCTTGAGCACGGGTGGCTCGTACGGCTGGGCCTTTGGAAGAGTTGAGCGTTCTAAACTGGATCCCGCCAAGATCGATGGCTCTCGCCATGATCCCACCGAGGGCGTCAATTTCCTTGACCAGGTGTCCCTTACCGATCCCACCGATTGCCGGGTTGCACGACATGTGGCCCAGGGTATCGATGTTGTGAGTCAGCAACAACGTATTCATACCCATACGGGCAGACGCTGCTGCGGCCTCGGTTCCTGCATGACCGCCACCGACGACGATCACATCAAATTGTTCATGGTATTGCATTGGGATCACCTTGATCTGCACGCCTGAGATCGTTTTGTTTGCCGTCTTCATCCCCGAGTTAAGGGGGCAAACATTCTATCTGTTTCCCGTGATCAGTGAAACGTCTAGTTAACGGCCTTTCTGGGATCCGGATCCGTTAGTAGATCTTAAGGATCTTTAGATCGATCTCTTATTAGATCTTTTATTAGGATCCAGGGTTTCTGTTGATAAGCACTTTTTGATCATAAAGATCATTACCTTAAAGACGATCTCAGCCTGTGGAAAAGCTTGGATCCTGGCCCGGTGAACCGGGGGACAACCAGTGCTTTTATACACAGGCCCTAAACCGACCGGATCTGATACATAGGATAACTATAGGTTTTACATAGGTTTTAAGCATAGTTATCCACATTACCCCCAGTTCTTGTGGGTAACCATGTAGAACAAGTCAATGGGATCGGATTGTGAATAACCTGGTGGATAGTAAATCAAGGCGGGGCAGGGGAGATCTTGCTCTGGAAAGGGATCTCCCTGGTTGATCAGGAGATCGAAGCCATCCAGGGCTGGATCCAGGCTTCGGCGGCATCTTCCGGTATCTCGTACTGGGTCACGTCTATCTCGAGCCGCTCACCGATCCGGCTGGCACCGCACTCGGCCAGCCGTTGATCCAGGGTCTTGCCGCCGGCACAAAAGGTGTCGTAACTACGGTCGCCCAGTGCGATCACACCATAGCGAAATGCGCCAAGATCCGGTTTTTGTTCATAAAGATCTTTAACGAAGGGCTGGAGGTTGTCCGGTACCTCCCCGGCGCCATGGGTGGAGGTGACCACCAGCACTATGGCGTCTGGCTCGGCGACTATCTTGGCAAGCCGGGCGGGATTATGGATCTCGCTTTGGTGACCGGCCTGATTGAGCAGATCGGCGACATGGTCGGCGACGTACTCGGCAGCACCTAACATCGAGCCGACAATGAGGTTGAATTTGGCCATGGGGATATGCCTCCTGGATGCATTAAGGATCCGGATTCTACCGCCAAAGCATGTGGATAAAAATGGATAAGAACTGGCGATATTGGTGGGATTTATTTTTTGGCGGGATCCGGATCCGGATCATCAAAGACGGCTCATCACGACTTCTTCCTTTATATAGGGAGAACTCACCTAGACCCTTATGTGTCCTGTTTATCAATAATTGGGAAGATCTCTTTGTTTAATCTCAATGCGGATGCAAATGATTGGCAATTATTAAATCGATTCAACAATCTTCATGTAGTAGCATGACGCCGCATTATTCGCCGCTTTGGCGGCAGAGCGAGCCCAGACTCGACCCATAAAAACAAAGCCTGACTCATATTAAATTTGAGACTTAAACATGACACTACCAGCCGTTCCTTTTACTCCTCAACGATCCATTTTCGGTCGCTTGATCCCCCTTGCCTGCTTGTTCGGGGCAGTGCCAGCCGTTGCTGAAGATGCTCTGCCCAAGGCGAGTGAGACCATGGTCGTGACCGGTACCGCCATGAAGATTGAGGTGCCGATGGCCGAGACGCCTCGCGCCGTTTCCGTGGTCAATCGCGAGGAGCTGGATCAGCATGCCGTGCTGCAGCTCGACGAATCCCTGCGTTATCGATCTGGCGTCCTCTCCGGCCTCTATGGTTCAGATAACAACACCAACTGGTTCAAGGTACGCGGCTTCGATGCCGCCTCTTATCTGGATGGCAACCGCTTGTTCAGCACCGGCTACTATGTGTGGACGCCGGAGCCCTTCGGTCTGGAAAACGTGGAGTTATTGAAAGGACCCGCTTCCATTCTTTATGGTGAGGCGCCTCCTGGCGGCGTGGTCAATGCGCTCAGCAAGCGTCCTACCGCTACGCCTCAGGGGCTGGTGAATCTGCAACTGGGTGACCGGGATCATCGTCAGGTCGGGGTGGATGTCTCCGATCAGCTGAGCGATGACAGCCGCTATCGTTTCGTCGCGCTCTACAACGAGCGTGATGGCGTGCTGGATGGTACCTACAATGAGCGAGCCTATGTGGCGCCAAGCGTGACTCTGGATATCTCCGATAGCACCAGTCTCACTCTGCTGGCCAGTTTTCAGCATGACGAAGGGGTGCCTACCAACGGTTTCTTCCCGGTCTATGGCACCCTCAACACTGCGCCGGGCCAGATAGATCCCAGCACCAACCTGAGCCAGCCGGATTACGATCGCAACCGCAACACCCAGATTTCCGCCGGTTATGAGCTCTCCCACCAGATCAACCAGACCTGGGAGTTCAAGCAGAACGTCCGCTTCAACTACAACGATCTGCTGCTGCGTCAGACCTATATTTTCCCAACCTACGACAGCACGACCGCTTACCGTGGTCTGATCTACCGTGATGGCGACACCAAGAGTGTCAACATGGACAACCAGATGGTGGGTTACTGGAGTAGTGAGCGCACCGAGCAGACCCTGCTGCTGGGGGTCGATCTGCAGCGCCACGTCAATGAAGGGAATGAGGCTGACAACTACGGCATGGGATCCATCGATACCATGCACCCGGATCACGGCAACTTCCCGGGCTTTGATGAGTCAACGGCCACCTACCAGAAGAGCACCAAGGGCCAGAGCGGCCTCTATGCCCAGCATCAGATCCGCTGGGATGATCGCTGGTTGCTGACCGCAGGTGGCCGCTTCGACTATGTGGAGACCCACAATATCAGCGAAGCGACCAGCAAGAACGAGAGACAGTACGATGACAACCTCTCGCTCTCCGGCAGCCTGATGTACCTGGCCGATAACGGGCTCTCACCCTACTTCACTTATGCCGAGTCGTTTGAAGTGCTGCCGGGCATCGACCCCAATACCAAAAACGCCTATAAGCCGCTGGAAGGCAAGTTGTACGAGACCGGTATCAAGTATGCCCCCGGCTTCCTCGATGGTTACATCAACCTGGCGCTGTTCAACCTGGAACAGACCAACTCGCTGGTCTCCACCGGTTCCGGCCAGCAGACCCAGGCCGGTGAGGTGACCTCCCAGGGCATAGAGCTGGAAGGCAGCGTGCAAGCGACAGCGGCTCTGCGCCTGACCGGGGCTTATACCTATACCGATGCCAAGACCAATGACACCGGTGATGGCGATCGTCGCGCCAGCCTGATCCCGCGCCACCAGGCCTCCTTCTGGGGTAACTACCAGGTGCAGCAAGGCCCTGTCTCCGGACTGGAAGTCGGTACTGGTGTGCGCTATATCGGCTCCAGCGTCGGCATAGGTGCCGTGGATGCCAATTACAACCCCGTCTATGGTTCGGCCAAGGTGCCAGCCCAGACGGTGTGGGATGCGATGATCGGGTATGACTTTGCCAAGAACTGGCGTGCCCAGCTCAACGTCAACAACCTGCTGGATGACACCTATGTCGCCAGCTGTGACTACTACTGCTACTACGGTGAACCCCGCAGTGTGGTAGGTAGCGTCAACTACCGCTGGTAATCAGACACGGGTTGCCCGCTGGGCAACCCGTTTTCCTTTCATACCCCGACAGAGATTTCCATGGAGCTGTTGTACCTCGTCTATCGCCACTATCGCTGGCCATTCATCGCCATCACCCTGCTCAGTATGGGTTCCGCCCTGCTCGGCATCGGGGTTATCGCCTTCATCAACAGCTATCTGATCGAATCAGTTGGCGATCCTGTTTCCGTCATCTTCCAGCTGATCGGGCTTATTCTGGCGCTCATGGTCGTCACGCTCAGTTCACAACTGGCGCTGACCACCCTAGGGCACCATTTTGTTTACCACCTGCGTGGCAAGCTGCTCAAGCAACTGCTCGACACCGATGTCGCCCAGGTCAAACGCATCGGCCAGGGGCCGCTGCTCGCCTCCCTTTCCAGTGACATCGGCAGTATCACCATCGCCTTCGTGCGCCTGCCCGAGCTTATCCAGGGCACCATTCTGACTCTGGGATCGGCCATTTATCTCGGCTGGCTCTCTCCCGGCATGCTGCTGTGGACCGCGCTCTGGGTCGGTGCCACCATGGTGATCGGCTGGTTGCTGGTCAAGCGGGTTTATAGCCATCTGGGCTTGATGCGCGCCGCAGAGGATCGCCTCTATCAGGATTACCAGGCCATGATAGAGGGCAACAAGGAGCTGGCCCTGAACCGGGACCGAGCCCGTGACCTCTATCAGCAGCAATACCAACCCAATGCCCTCGACTATCGCCATCACATCATCAGGGCCGACACCTTCCACCTCAGTGCGGTGAACTGGTCGAATATCATGATGCTGGGTGCCATCGGCCTCGCCTTCTTCCTCGCCAACGGGCTGGGCTGGGCCAATACCAATGTGGCCGCCACCTATGCCCTGACCCTGCTGTTCCTGCGTACCCCTCTGTTGCAGGCGATCGGCGCCCTGCCAACCCTGCTGGCGGCTCAGGTTGCCTTCAACAAACTCAGGGCCCTGGCGCTGGCCGACCATGAACCCGAGTTCGCGGCCCGTTCAGCCTCGCCGACGGATGGGCTGGTGCAGTGGCAGATCCTCAGCCTGAGGCAGGTGGTGTTCCATCATGATGGTCAGGGCGATCGGGCCGGTTTCAGCGTCGGCCCCATCGACCTCGAGGTCCGCCGTGGCGAGCAGCTGTTTGTCATCGGCGGCAATGGTTCGGGCAAGTCGACCCTGGCCATGCTGCTGACCGGGCTCTATCGGCCGGTCAGCGGCGAGATCTTGCTTGATGGCGAGCCTGTCACCGACAGGGAAGCCTATCTCGGACTCTTCTCCGCCATCTTTACCGATTATCACCTGTTCGATCGCCTGCTGGGGCCTGATGGCCAAGCGCCGGATCCCGAGCGGGTCCAGCAATGGCTGCACCTGCTGCAGATGGAGAGCAAGCTGGTGCTCGATGGAGCCCGGATTACCAATATCCAGCTATCCCAGGGCCAGCGCAAACGGGTTGCCCTGCTGCTGGCGGTCGCCGAACAGCGCGACATCATGCTGTTCGATGAGTGGGCGGCGGATCAGGATCCGGAATTCAGACGCATTTTCTACCGCGAGCTGCTGCCGCGTCTCAACGCCATGGGCAAGACGGTGATCGCCATCAGCCATGACGATCATTACTTCCCGCTGGCCGATCGTCTGTTGGAGATGCGCCATGGCCAGCTCAGCGAACTGACCGGTGCCGAGCGCGATCGTGTCAGCCTTGATGTAGTGGGCCGCCTGGCCGAGCCGCAAGAGAGCTAAAGGGAAGGGCGCCTGGCTCGCGCTGTGTCCGGGGATGCCGGACGTGCCGAGCCGGGCTTGTCCCACGACATGCCAAGGGCGCCTCTGCCATGGGGCGCCATCACCCACGGGACTGCTGATGTTTGAGATGAAATCCGCAGGTTTTGCCATTCAGGGCAAGACGCTGCTGCAACCCACCAGCCTGAGCTTCAAGCAGGGCAAGGTTTATGGCCTTATCGGCCATAACGGTTCTGGCAAATCGACCCTGATCAAGCTGCTGGCTCGCCAGCAGGATTGCCATGGCGGCGAGATCTGCTTTGATGGGCGCCCCCTGGGCGACTGGGGCCATCAGGCGTTTGCCCGTCAGGTCGCCTATCTGCCCCAGCACCTGCCGAGTACCGATAACCTGCTGGGCCGCGAGTTGGTCGAGTTTGGCCGTTATCCCTGGCGCGGACTCTTTGGCCGTCATCGCCAGCAGGACAAGGACAAGGTCGAGCAGGCCATCGCCCTGACCCATACCCAGGGCTTTGCCGATCGGTTGGTGGATACCCTCTCCGGTGGCGAGCGGGGGCGGGTCTGGCTCGCCATGCTGCTGGCCCAGGAGAGCCGCTTCATTCTGTTGGATGAGCCCTTGGCCGCGCTGGATGTGGCCCATCAGGTGGAGGTGTTAACCCTGATCCGCACCCTCTGCCAGCAGCTGGGTCTGGGGGTCATCATCGTCATCCACGACATCAACATGGCGGCCCGTTTTTGCGATCATCTGGTGGCGTTGCACTCGGGGTCCGTGCTGGTGCAGGGGGAGCCTGACACCATCATGACCAGCGAGACCCTGGAGTCTGTCTACGGCATCCCCATGGCCGTGATGCGTCATCCGGCGCAGACTCACTCCATCGCCATACTGTGAGGGCATAGTGAACAGATTAAAATCGTTGCGCACCGTCTTGCTAGGTCTGATCTGTCTGCCGACCTTGTTGGTTGCCGTTCAGGCCGAGCCGCGTATCGCCACCGTGGATTGGACCATAGCCGAAACCCTGCTCGCCCTGGGCGTGACCCCGGCTGGCATGGGCGACATGAGCTCTTACCGGGCCTGGGTAAAGGCGCCAGCGATGCCACCGTCCGTAGTCGATCTTGGTCTGCGGGCTCAGCCGAATCGCGAGCTGCTGGCCGAACTCAACCCAGATCTTATCCTCATTTCTCCTCTGGCTGCCCCCCTGGCCCCCGCGTTGAGCAAGATAGCGCCGGTCAAATCCATCACCCTCTACTCTCCCGACGGGGACTACTGGACTCAGCTCGCCAGTGCGACCCGGGGCATTGCCGCTCTGGTCGACAAGTCAGCGGAGGCAGACACGCTGCTGAGCGGGCTGGATGCTGAGCTTGGCAAGCTCAAGGCTGGACTGCCCAAAGGGCTGCCCCCCTTATTGCTGGTGCAGTTTATCGATGATCGCCACGTGAGGGTGTTTGGGCAACACAGCATGTATGACTCAGTGATGGGCAAGCTAGGGCTGCGCAATGCCTGGCAGGCGCCGACCAACTACTGGGGATTCGCCTCGGTCAGCATAGAGAGCTTCGCGACCATGGATGAAGCCCGGCTTGTCATCGTCGACCCCTTGCCAAGCGGCGTGGCTGCCAAACTGGCTGCCCCTGGTCTGTGGCAACATCTGCCCCTGGTGCAAAACGCCAAGCCGCTGCATCTTCCTCCCGTGTGGAGTTTCGGCGGCGTGCTGTCGGCTCGCCGTTTCGCCCAGCAACTGAGCCAGGCCTTGCAAGCCGATGCCGGAGTTCCCCATGAATAGCCTGTCACAACGCGCCTCGAACCGGGGCGTCCTGCCAGGACCAGCGGCCTTGCTCTGTCTGATATTGCTGCTGTTGACCTGCGCGGTGGCGGTGCTGGTATTGAGCCATTGGTTACCTCTTTCCCTCTGGGCACAGGCCATACTGGCCCCGGATTACGGGGATGCCCGTCAGGCGGTGATGCACTTTAGCCTGCTGCCGCGACTCGTTGTCACACTGCTGGCGGGGGCCGGACTGGCGCTGGCCGGCGTCTTGATGCAACAGGTGCTGCGTAATCCGCTCGCGTCGCCCACCACCCTGGGAGTCGCCTCCGGGGCCCAGCTTGCGTTGTTGCTGGCGACCTTGCTGGCACCGGGTCTGCTGGTGGCGCGGGAGTGGATCGCCATGGCGGGTGGCACGGGAGCCATGGCCCTGGTATTCATGCTCACCTGGCGCCGGGATCTCAATCCCCTGGTCATCGTTTTTGCGGGCCTGGTGATCAACCTCTATCTGGGAGCCATCAGTCTGGCGCTGCTGTTGTTCCATCAAGAAGAGCTCAAGGGCATGCTGGTGTGGGGCAGTGGTGCCCTGGCTCAGGATAGCTGGGAGGGGGTGAGTTATCTGTTGCCCCGTCTGCTGCTGGGGCTGGGATTGGTCGCCGTCTTGCTTCGTCCCCTGGCGGTGCTGGAGCTGGACGATGCCAGTGCCCGCAGTCTGGGGATCGCCCTCAAGAAGCTGCGGTTTGCCGGGCTGGGCGTCGCGGTATTTGTCACCGCCTGTGTGGTGAGCGTGGTCGGCATCATCGGCTTTATCGGTCTGGCTGCTCCCATCATGGTCAGATTGCTAGGGGCTAGATCCCTCGGCCAGCGTCTGCTGTGGGCCCCGTTGCTTGGGGCCCTGCTGCTCAGTCTCACCGATCTGTTACTGCAGGGCGCGAGCCGCTTCTGGCCACTGATGATACCGACAGGGGCCATGACGGCACTGCTGGGCGCCCCGCTGTTGCTCTGGCTCATCCCCCGTCTCGCCCTGCACAAACAGCAACCCAAGATGGCTGCCACCTTGACCATACAACGGCATAGCCACCCGTCCAGACTGTTGTGGGGACTGGGATTGGCGTTGCTGCTCGCCCTGATAGGCTCACTGGCTCTGGGGCAGGGCGTCAATGGTTGGAGCTGGCCATCGCTGGCGCGCTGGCAGGCGCAATGGGAGTGGCGATTACCCCGTACCCTGGCGGCCGCCGCAGCCGGTATCTTGTTGGCGCTGGCGGGAACGCTGCTGCAACGGGTCAGCCGCAATCCCATGGCGAGCCCCGAACTGCTGGGGGTGAGTGGTGGCACCGTCATGGGTCTGCTGCTGGCGGCCTTTCTGCTACCCGCCTTGCCACTGCCGTTGATGCTGTTGGCGGGGGTAGCGGGGGCAGTGCTGGTGCTCTTGCTGCTGCTGGCGTTGAACAGGCGCAGCGGCTTTCAGCCCGAACGAATCTTGCTGTGTGGCATCGCCATCACCGCCATGCTGGACCCCGTGCAGAGCATCGCCCTGGCCAATGGCGATCCCAGGGTTCAGCTGTTGCTGGCCTGGATCTCGGGCTCCACCTATTACGTGACTGGCCCCATGGCACTGGGACTCGCCTTGTTGGCGGGCATCATGTTGAGTGGCATCCTGGCTCTGGGGCGCTGGCTCGATATCCTGCCCCTGGGCAGCGCGGCGGCCGGGGCGCTCGGATTGAATACCCGCCGTGTCCAGCTGCTGATCCTGCTGCTGGTGGCCCTGCTCACCGCCAGTGCCACCCTGGTGATAGGACCGCTCTCTTTCGTCGGCTTGCTCGCCCCCCACATGGCCAAGCTGATGGGCTTGGTACGCGCGCGTGCCCATCTGCTCGGTGCCAGCCTGTGCGGCGCGCTGTTGATGGTGCTGGCTGACTGGGCGGGTCAGCAGCTGCTCTTCCCCATGGAGATCCCCGCCGGTCTGGTATCCACCTTGTTAGGGGGTGCTTACTTCATGTGGTGCCTGCGTCGCCTCTAGGGTCGCTAAAAAAATGCACAAAAAAAAGCCCGGGTGACCCCGGGCTTTTCATTGTCTGCCCTATGGAACTATTTGCCGATGCAGAAGCTGGAGAAGATGCGGCCCAGCAGATCGTCGGAGCTGAACTCGCCGGTGATCTCGGACAGAGACTCCTGTGCCAGGCGCAGCTCTTCGGCCACCAGCTCGCCGGCGACATAGATCTCGAGTTGCTCCTTGGCCACCACCAGCCGCTCGGCGGCGCGTTCCAGGGCATCCAGGTGGCGACGGCGAGCCATGAAGCCTCCCTCGGTATTACCTTGAAAGCCCATGCAGGCCTTGAGGTGATCCCGCAGGGCGGGCAGCCCCAGCTCTGTCTTGGCAGAGATACGATAGACGGCGTGACCCAGTTCCTGGCTCGGGGCCAAGTCTTCGCCGGTCCAGGTCTGCCTTGTTGCGCACCACGGTAAGACCGATATTTTTTGGCAGGCGATCGACGAAGTCCGGCCAGATCTCCCGCGGGTCTATCGCATCGGTCGTTGTGCCATCCACCATGAAGAGCACCCGGTCGGCCTGCGCTATCTCGGCCCAGGCTCGCTCTATACCTATCTTTTCTACCTGATCTTGGGTGTCGCGCAGGCCCGCTGTGTCGATGATGTGCAGTGGCATACCATCCAGGTGGATGTGCTCGCGCAGCACGTCGCGCGTGGTGCCGGCGATCTCGGTGACGATGGCAGATTCACGCCCGGCCAGGGCGTTGAGCAGGCTGGATTTACCGGCGTTGGGACGACCGGCGATCACTACCTTCATCCCTTCTCGCAGCAGGGCGCCCTGTTTGGCTTCTGCGCGGACCCCGTCCAGCTCGGCCATGATGGCGTGCAAGTCCCCCGATACCTTGCCATCGGAGAGGAAGTCTATCTCCTCGTCCGGGAAGTCGATGGCGGCTTCCACATAGATGCGCAGGTGGATCAGGCTTTCGACCAGATGCTGTATCTTGCTGGAGAACTGACCCTGCAGGGAGTGCATGGCGCTGCGGGCGGCCTGCTCGCTGGAGGCTTCAATCAGATCGGCGATGGCCTCGGCCTGGGCCAGATCCAGCTTGTCGTTCATGAAGGCGCGCTCGCTGAACTCGCCGGGACGAGCGGGGCGCAGTCCTTTTATCTGCAGAATGCGGCGCACCAGCATGTCCATGATGACGGGGCCACCATGACCCTGCAGCTCCAGCACATCTTCACCGGTGAAGCTGTTCGGTGCCTTGAACAGCAGTGCGATGCCCTGATCGAGCGGCTGATCCTGCTCATCCTTGAACGGCAGGTATTCGGCATAGCGCACCCGGGGTAGCTTGCCGAGCACTATCTCGGCGACCTGTTCGGCAGCTGGGCCCGAAACCCGTACTATGCCGACGCCACCACGGCCGGGGGCGGTGGCCTGGGCCACGATCGTATCTGTTGTCATCTTGCTTGGCTCACTCATCCGGGAATGGGTTCTGTCATTGCGGACATTGTAATAAAAAAGGCGGCCCGAAGGCCGCCTCTTTTGTCATTGCTGTGAAGATCAGCTGCGAGTGTGCAGCCCTTTCTTCTCCAGTTGACGGTAGATGATGGTCTGCTGGGTAATGGAGATGACGTTACTCACCAACCAGTACAGGGTCAGGCCAGCCGGGAACCAGAGGAACATGAAGGTAAAGATGATCGGCATGAACTGCATCACCTTCTGCTGCATGGGGTCCGTGATGGTGGTCGGGCTCATCTTCTGCAGATACCACATGGAGGCGCCCATGAGGATTGGCAGTACGAAGAAGGGATCCTTGACCGACAAGTCAGTGATCCAGAGGGCAAACGGCGCGTGGCGCAGCTCGACCGATTCCATCAGTGCCCAGTAAAGGGAGATGAAGATCGGCATCTGGACCAGGATGGGCAGACAGCCGCCGAGCGGGTTGACCTTCTCCTTCTTGTACAGCTCCATCATGCCCTGGGACATCTTCTGGCGATCGTCGCCGAAGCGTTCCTTGAGCGCGGCCAGCTTGGGCTGCAGCATGCGCATCTTGGCCATGGAGGTGTACTGGGCCTTGGTCAGCGGGAACATGATACCGCGAACCAGCAGGGTCAGCATGATGATCGCAACACCCCAGTTACCCACGAAACCGTGGAACACGGTCAGCAACCAGTGCAGCGGCTGAGCGATGAACCAGAGCCAGCCGTAATCGACGGACAGGTCCAGGTGCTCGGCGACCGTGGCCATCTTGTCCTGCAGTTTCGGACCGACCCACAGTTTGCTGGTCAATTCGGTCTGCTGGCCGGCAGCCACGTCAACCATAGGCGCCTTGTAGCCGATGATCGCCTGGTCTTTGCCTGGGATGGTGCGGCTATAGAAGCTGTTGGTATCGCTGGCATTCGGTGCCCAGGCGGAGACGAAGTAGTGCTGCAGCATGGCGACCCAACCACCCTTGGTGGTCTTGTTCAGGTCGGCATCCTTCATCTCGTCGAAGGTGTACTTCTTGTAGCGGCTCTCTTCGCTGGAGAAGGCACCACCACGGTAGGCACTTGCCACCAGAGCATGACCTTCCTGATCCTTGGGCGTGGTCACGGTCTGCTTGAGCTGACCGTAGAACTGCACCTGCACCGGTTCGGCGGATTTGTTGTCGATCTGGTAATCGACGCCAACGGCATAGTCACCACGCTTGAGCACGAAGCGCTTGGTGAAGACCACACCTTTGCTGTCGGTCCAGGTCATCGGCACCACTATCTGATCCTGACCCTCGGCCAGCTGGAAGCTGGTCTGGGCGGCTTCATAGGTGGGGCGGCCTTCGGTACGGCTATCCGGACCATCACGACCGACCAGACCACTCTGGGCGACATAGATGAACTGGGGTTGGCTGGTCAGCAGTGTGAACGGCTCATCCATGCCTTCTTGCAGCTTGTGGGCCAGCAGTTGGGCAGAGACGATATCGCCACCCTGGGTATCCAGGGTCAATTTGAGCACGTCAGAGGAGACGGTGATCAGCTTGCGGGCAGCGCTGGCATCGGGGGCTTGCTCGGAAACCTGAGGAATATCACCGGTCTGACCGGCTTCAGGCACGAAATGTTCAGTTTGGGCCACAGGGGCCGGCTTCGGAGCCTTGTCGGACTCCCACTGTTGCCAGAGCAGAAAGCTCACGAACAGCAAACCGATCAGAATTAGATTGCGTTGTGATTGCATAGTCTTCAGTTTCTTCGCTTTGGTTGCGGAACCGGGTCATAACCACCCTCGGATAAGGGATGGCATTTTAATAGACGTTTGCTGGCTAACCAAACGCCTTTTATGAAACCGTGAAGTCGGAGAGCTTCTATCGCAAATTGGGAACAAGTTGGAGTAAAACGGCAGCGCGGCCCCAGCAGGGGACTAATGATTAGCTGATACAGGCGTATCAGTTTGATAGCTACCCATTGCAACGGCGTGACAGGGTGCGCCATAGCTTTTCCAGTAACTTGAAGAGTTCCTCGTTATCCATCTCTTTCACACCGGCCTTGGCGATCACGACGATGTCGATAGCGGGCAGGTTGGTTTGATTGAGACGAAAGCTTTCCCGTACCACTCGTTTGACACGATTACGCCACACGGCGCGCTTGAGTGCTTTTTTGGGCACAGCGAGACCAAGACGGGGATGTTCGAGAGTATTAGGACAGGCGAGAAGCGTTATTTGCGGGGAAGCGGCCCGGACAGGCTCTGCGAAAACGCGTTTGAAGTGTTCGGGAGTTAACAGACGTAACTCCCGAGCGAAGGTGTGCGGCGTAGGCATTAAGCTGCCAGACGGGCACGACCCTTGGCACGACGAGCGGCCAAAACTTTACGACCGTTGGCAGTAGCCATGCGGGCGCGGAAACCGTGAGAGCGCTTGCGCTTCAGGTTGGACGGCTGAAAAGTACGTTTACTCATGATTAGATTCCGTATTTCTGTACAGTTTTGATTGTCACACTGAGCCGACGCGCCAGCTATAGCGTGTGACGACTAGCAAAAGAGGCCGAATTCTAAACAGAGTTCGGCTTCCAGTCAATCCGCCGTACCCCCTCATCTTGCTCTAACTCGTGAAGAGGCAGCGAAAGTTGACAGGATCCGAAGGATCAAGGGCCCGAATTATACTGGCAACCCGGGGTTAAACAAGGATCCTTCATTAAAAAAGGCGGCCAGGCCGCCAGTGAAGCGCTATTTCAGCACCTTGCGCAAGAATTCCCGGGTGCGGGGATCCTTGGGATCGACCAGTATCTGATCCGGTGGACCTTGCTCGACGATCCGCCCTCCCTCCATGAAGATCACTCGATCCGCTACGTCCCGGGCAAACTCTATCTCATGGGTCACCACCACCATGGTCTGGTGTCGGCGGGCGAGTTGCTTCATCAGACCCAGCACCTCATCAACCCATTCGGGATCGAGGGCCGAGGTGGGCTCGTCAAACAGGATGACCTTGGAGTGGGCTGCCATGGCCCGTGCGATGCCGACTCGCTGTTGCTGGCCGCCGGACAGCGACGCCGGGTAGGCATCCTGCTTATCGGTGAGGCCTATCTCCTTGAGAATGGCCAGCGCCGTGGCACGAGCCTCCGCCCTGGGCTGTTTCCAGACGGTCACCAGCCCCTCGGCGATGTTGTCCAGCGCCGTCTTGTTGGCAAACAGGGCATAGTTCTGGAATACAAAGGAGGCGCGCTTGCGCAGTTCTATCGCTTCCTTCTCGCTTGCCTTGGCCAGATCGAGTTGGATGTCGTCAATGGCCAGGGTGCCAGCATCCGGAGTTTCCAGCAGATTGAGACAGCGTAGCAGGGTCGACTTGCCTGTGCCTGACGGCCCGATGACAACCACTATCTCGCCCTTCTTTATCTCCAAATCGATGTTGTTGAGCACAACATTGCCATCGAATGCCTTGGTGAGGCCGCTCAGTGTGATCATGAGTTGTCCCTCCCTTAATAGGCGCGGTTGAGGCGCACTTCCAGCAGATGCTGTATGCGAGTGAAGAAGATGACCACTACCCAGTAGACCAGGGCCACCGCCATGAAGCTCTCGAAGAACTTGAACGACGAAGCGGCTTCCATTTGTGCCTTGCCCATTATCTCAGCAACACCCAGGGTGAAGGCCAGGGAGGTACTCTTGATCATGTCGATGAAGTAGTTCATCAGCGAGGGAGTGGCGATGCGGGCCGCTTGCGGCAATATGATGCGCTGCATGGCCTGCAACTTGCTCATGCCGATGCTGAGCGCGGCTTCCATCTGGCTCTTGTGGATACCCAGGATGGCGGCGCGGATCGACTCTGCCATGTAAGCTGCAAAGTGCAGGGTCAGGCCGACGATGGCGGCGGTAAAGGCATCCATCCCCACGAAGACAGGGAAGAGTTGCGGCAGGCCGTAATAGAGCAGGAACAGTTGAACCAGCAGCGGGGTACCTCGGAAGAACGAGATATAGAGCATGGCCAACCAGTGAATGACGGGAACGCGAAACACCCGCACTATCGCCAACATCAGCGACAGGACGAGTGCCAGTACGAATCCCCACAGGGCCATTTCCATGGTCGTGCCCAAGTATTTGAGCAGAATAGGAAACAGCCCTAGCGTGTAATCGAGATCGAATTCCATCATTTATTTATTGGTGATGTCCGCCGCGAACCACTTCTCGGAGATCTGCTTGAGAGCACCCTCTTTGCGCATGGCCGTCAGCGCTTCATCGACCTTGGCCAGCAGGGCTTGCTGCTTGGGAGTCTTCAGGAAGGGCAGGGCGTTTTCGATGGTCTCGAACGGCTTGCCAGCCTGTTGCAGCGGCAGCTTGGACTCTTTGATCAGCTGAGCGGTGGAGACGCGGTCCATCACGAAGGCATCGATCCGACCCAGGGCGACATCCTGCTCGAAGGCGGAGTCGTAGGTGCGGATATCCATCTTGTGGTCCGGATCGTTTTTGCGCAGCAGCTCTTCGAAGTTGGAGCCCAGGTTGACGGCGACCTTCTTGCCTTCCAGATCCTTGATACCCTGGATGGTATTGTTGCCCTTGCGGACCACTATCTGGGCACCGTCATAGACATAAGGCTGGGAGAAGTCGTACTTGGCCTTGCGCTCGTCAGTGATGGTTATCTGGTTGGAGATGGTATCGACCCGACCGGTTTCCAGCATGCCAAACAGGCCGGAGAAGCTGGCGGTCACGAACTCTACCTTGTAGCCAGTACGCTCACCGATCTGATTCCACATGTCGACTTCAAAGCCCTGCAGCTTGTCCTGCTTGACGAAGGTGAAGGGGAAATATTTGCCAGACATGCCGACCTTGATGGTCTCCTGGGCGACGGCCTGGCCACAGAGCATGGCCAACAGTATGGCGGCGCCGGACACCAGCTTGATAGATGAAGACATGGGTATACCTCTCTCTGTTGTTCTGTGTTTCTAGTTGTAATGACTGAAAGTGAGTGAATGTTATTGGAATAAATGCTGAAAAATAAATCATATTTGGTTATATCAAATAACCCTGAATCACCCCGGATCCTGCCTCATCCATGCTGTGGGTAAGTTTGGGGATGAAATGGGATCCTGAGCCGTTGGATCCTTGAAAGTCAAGGATCTTATTTGCTGGATCCGCGAGCTGGCGGCTAGAGATCCAGCGGCTAAAAACGTAGAATAGCCGGTCTTTAGTTAATCAATAAACGGGAGTCCAGAGTGACTGCTTCGCTATGGCAGCAGTGCCTTCACCGGCTGCAAGATGAATTGCCCTCGGCAGAATTCAGCATGTGGATCCGGCCGCTTCAAGCGGAGTTGAGTGACAATACTCTGACCCTGTATGCACCGAATCGCTTCGTCCTGGACTGGGTACGTGACAAGTACCTGCTTAGAGTCAATGGCATCATCACCGAGATCTGTGGTGTTGATGGCCCCACCCTGCGTTTTGATATAGGAAATCGTCCCCACCCGGTTGCCGTTGCGAGAGCTCCGGTGCGCGGCGCCGCGCCTGTGAATAACTTGCAGAAAAGCTGGGAAAGCAAGGACGCCGCCAAGCCCGAGCCAAACCACAAGAGCAACACCAACGTAAACTACACCTTCGAGAATTTCGTCGAGGGTAAGTCGAACCAGTTGGCCCGTGCGGCAGCCCGTCAGGTTGCCGATAACCCGGGCGGGGCCTATAACCCCCTGTTCCTCTATGGCGGTACCGGTTTGGGCAAGACCCACCTGTTGCATGCGGTCGGCAATGCCATCAAAGAGCGCAAGAAAGATGCCAAAGTCATCTACATGCACTCCGAGCGTTTCGTCCAGGACATGGTGAAGGCGCTGCAGAATAACGCCATTGAAGAGTTCAAGCGTTATTACCGTAGCGTCGATGCCCTGCTCATCGATGACATCCAGTTCTTCGCCAACAAGGAGCGCTCCCAGGAGGAGTTCTTCCATACCTTCAATGCGTTGCTGGAAGGTAATCAACAGATCATCCTGACCTCGGATCGTTATCCTAAGGAGATCAACGGCGTTGAAGATCGTCTCAAATCCCGCTTTGGCTGGGGATTGACGGTGGCTATCGAGCCGCCGGAGCTGGAGACTCGTGTCGCCATTCTGATGCGCAAGGCGGACGAGAACCAGGTTCATCTGCCGGACGAAGTCGCCTTCTTCATTGCCAAGCGGTTGAGATCCAACGTCCGTGAACTGGAAGGGGCCCTCAACCGGGTCATCGCCAACGCCAACTTCACCGGCCGGGCCATCAACATCGACTTCGTGCGCGAAGCGCTGCGCGACTTGCTGGCGCTGCAAGAGAAGCTGGTGACCATAGACAACATCCAGAAGACGGTGGCCGAGTACTACAAGATCAAGCTGGCTGACCTGCTCTCCAAGCGGCGTTCCCGCTCGGTGGCCCGCCCTCGTCAGCTCGCCATGGCCCTGGCCAAGGAGCTGACCAACCACAGTTTGCCGGAAATAGGGGATGCCTTCGGTGGCCGTGACCACACTACCGTCCTTCATGCCTGTCGCAAGATAGAGCAGCTGAAGGAGGAGAGTCACGACATCAAGGAAGACTATTCCAACCTGATCCGTACCCTTTCGTCCTGATAACGGAGAGCACAGATGCAGCTCGAAATTAGCCGCGAGGCCCTGTTACGTCCCCTGCAACTGGTGTCCGGCGCCCTGGGTGGCCGACCGACACTGCCCATCCTCGGCAACGTCCTGCTCGATGTGAGCCATGGCTTGCTGTCGCTGACCGGCACCGATCTCGAAGTCGAGATGATAGGTCAGGTCCATCTCGAGGGCGCAAGCCAGGATGGTCGTACTACTGTGCCTGCCCGCAAGCTGCTGGACATCTGCCGTGGCCTGCCGGAAGGAGCTGAGATACGTTTCAATACCGAGGGTGAGCGACTCATCATTCGTTCCGGTCGCTCCCGCTTCAACCTGTCGACCCTGCCAGCGACCGAGTACCCCAACATCGAAGATTGGGAATCCGTTCTCGAGTTCGATATCAGCCAGTTGGAGCTGAAGAGGCTGATTGAGGCGACCCAGTTCTCCATGGCGAGCCAGGACGTGCGTTATTACCTGAACGGCATGCTGTTCGAGAGTGAGGGCCATGGTTTGCGCACCGTCGCGACCGATGGCCACCGGCTGGCGACTTGCCGCCGGGAGGTGGTTGAAGATTCGCTGCCCGATCATCAGGTCATTCTGCCCCGTAAGGGGGTGCTGGAGCTGGTGCGTCTGCTGGAAGCGGAAGACAAGCCGGTCCGGCTGCAAATCGGTCGCAGCAACCTGCGCGCCGCCCTCGATGGTTTCATCTTTACCTCCAAACTGGTGGATGGCCGCTTCCCCGATTGGCGCCGTGTCATCCCCCGTGGCAGCGACAAGGCCCTGATCGCCGGGCGAGAGGATTTGCGCCAGGCATTTTCCCGGGCAGCCATCCTCTCCAACGAAAAATTCCGTGGCGTGCGTCTCAATTTGCAGCAGCATTTGCTGCGGATCACCGCCAATAACCCGGAACAGGAAGAAGCCGAGGAGCTGCTTGACGTACAATATGACGCCAGCGAGCTGGAGATCGGTTTCAACGTCTCCTATGTGCTGGACGTGCTGAATACGTTAAAATGTGACCAGATCCGGGTCAGCCTGAGTGACTCCATCAGCAGTGCCATTATTGAGGATTTTGACAGTCAGGACGCTCAATACGTGGTCATGCCGATGCGGATCTAGTCGTGTCCCTGGTCAAGCTCCAGCTCAATGACTTTCGCAATATCCAGCAAGCCAGTCTCCAGCTGTCCCCAGGACTCAATATTCTGGTCGGCAACAATGGCAGCGGCAAGACCAGCGTGCTGGAGGCTATTCACTACCTTGGCCTTGGCCGCTCCTTTCGCACTCACCTAACCGGGCGCGTTGTCCGTCAGGGCGAGAAGGGGTTTGTCTTGTTCGCCCAGTGCGAGCTAGAGGGGCGCACCGTGCCCATCGGCCTCGCCAAGGAGAAGAACGGTGATACCCAGCTCAAGATAGCCGGGGCCCAGGCCCAGCGGTTGGCTGACCTGGCTGAGTTGTTGCCGGTGCAGTTGATCCATCCCGATGGCTTCGATCTGTTGACCGGCGGTCCCCAGCCACGACGTGCCTGGCTCGACTGGGGCGTGTTTCACCAGCAACCTGGATTCTTCTCCTTGTGGGGGCGAGTGCGGCGGCTGCTCAAGCAGCGCAATGCCCTGCTGCGCAGCGCGACCCAGTATCGCCAGCTGGCATTCTGGGATCAGGAACTGGCACGGCTCGGTGATGAATTGGCAGGCTTTCGCGCCAGCTATTGTCAGGCTATCACGCCGCTCATCCAGGAGATGACGGCGGATTTTCTGCCGGAGTTCGATATCAGCCTCGGCTTTTATCGCGGCTGGGAGAAGGATACCCCCCTCGGCGAACTGCTGGAGGCGGGATTCGAGCGGGATCAAAACTTGGGTTATACCGGTGTCGGCCCCCAGAAAGCCGATGTGCGCCTCAAGGCGAACGGGGTGCCCGCTCAGGATATTTTGTCCCGGGGTCAGTTGAAGTTGCTGGTTTGTGCCATGCGACTGGCCCAGGGGCTCTATTTGAATCAACATAGCAGCCGTGGCTGTATTTTTTTAATTGACGATTTTGCCTCTGAACTGGACATCGACAAGCGCCGTCTGTTGGCCGCAAGGCTGAAGCAGTGTGCGACTCAGGTGTTTATCACCGCCATCGATACCAGCCAGCTCGCAGACATGATGGATGCGAATGACTGCAAGTTGTTCCACGTGGAACAAGGCAAGATCTCCGAAACGCTAGAGAAGGCAGAGAGTAAGCTATGAGTGAAAATACTTACGACTCCTCGAATATCAAGGTGCTGAAAGGGCTGGATGCAGTCCGTAAGCGCCCGGGGATGTATATCGGCGATACGGACGATGGCTCGGGTCTGCACCATATGGTGTTCGAGGTCGTCGATAACTCCATTGACGAAGCTCTGGCTGGCTACTGTTCCGATATCCAGGTCAAGATCCATTCCGACGGTTCCGTCTCAGTGCGTGATAATGGCCGGGGGATTCCGGTCGACATGCACGAGGAAGAGGGCCGCTCCGCTGCCGAAGTCATCATGACTGTGCTGCACGCCGGCGGTAAGTTCGATGACAACTCCTACAAGGTGTCCGGCGGTCTGCATGGCGTGGGCGTCTCAGTCGTCAATGCCCTGTCCGAGAAGCTGCTGCTGACCATTCGTCGTAATGGCCACGTCTATGAGCAGACCTATCACATGGGTGAGCCACAGGCCCCGCTCAAACAGATTGGTGACAGCAACGGCACTGGGACTGAAGTCCGCTTCTGGCCGAGCGCGACCATCTTCACCGATACCCTGTATCACTACGATATCCTGGCCAAGCGCCTGCGCGAACTCTCCTTCCTCAACTCTGGCGTTTCTATTCGCCTCGAAGATGAGCGCGATGGCCGTGAGGTGCACTTCTGCTACGAGGGGGGCATCAAGGCCTTCGTCGAATATCTGAACCAGAACAAGACCCCGATCCACCAGAAGGTGTTCCACTTCTCCACTGAGCAGGACGGCATTGGCGTGGAAGTCGCCATGCAGTGGAACGACGCCTATCAGGAAGGGGTTTACTGCTTCACCAACAACATTCCCCAGCGCGATGGCGGTACCCACCTGGTGGGCTTCCGTACCGCGCTGACCCGTACCCTCAACACCTATATGGATCGTGAGGATTACAGCAAGAAGGCCAAGATGTCTGCCGCCAGCGGTGATGACGTCCGTGAAGGCCTGATTGCCGTCATCTCGGTCAAGGTACCGGATCCCAAGTTCTCCTCCCAGACCAAGGACAAGCTGGTCTCTTCCGAAGTGAAGACTGCCGTTGAGCAGGCGATGGGTGAGAAGCTGGGAGAGTTCCTGCTGGAGAACCCGGGCGATGCCAAGATCGTGGTCAACAAGATCATCGATGCGGCCCGTGCCCGTGAAGCGGCCCGTAAAGCGCGCGAGATGACCCGCCGCAAGGGCGCGCTGGATATCGCCGGCCTGCCCGGCAAGCTGGCAGACTGCCAGGAGAAAGACCCGGCCCTGTCCGAACTCTACATAGTGGAAGGGGACTCTGCTGGCGGCTCCGCCAAGCAGGGTCGCAACCGCAAGAACCAGGCCATTTTGCCGCTCAAGGGCAAGATCCTGAACGTAGAGCGGGCCCGTTTCGATCGCATGATCTCCTCCCAAGAGGTAGGTACCCTGATCACGGCCCTGGGCTGTGGCATAGGTCGCGACGAGTACAACCCGGACAAGCTGCGCTATCACAACATCATCATCATGACGGATGCGGACGTCGATGGTGCGCACATCCGTACCCTGCTGCTGACCTTCTTCTATCGTCAGATGCCGGAGATCATCGAGCGTGGCTATGTCTATATCGCCCAGCCGCCGCTCTACAAGGTCAAGAAGGGCAAGCAGGAGCAGTATCTGAAAGACGAAAATGCCCTGCTGCAGTACCAGACTGCCATGGCGCTGGATGGTGCTACCCTGCACGTCAATGAGTCTGCACCGGCCATCGGTGGCGAGGCGCTGGAGCGACTGGTCAACCAGCACCGCGCCGTGTCTCACCTGATCACTCGCATGTCCCGTCGCGCTCCGGATGCCGTGCTGACTCAGCTTATCTATCAGCCTGAGTTGAACGAAACCCTGCTGGCCAGCGAGAGCGATCTGCTGGCTTGGTGCCAAACCATGGAACTCGTGCTCAACGAGAGCAACCACGGTATCCAGTACCAGATGCAGGTGCGTCGTGACGAAGAGCGTCGCCTGTTCGTGCCGCATGCCGTCGTGCGTCAGCACGGTGTCGACCGCGAATACTCGATCAGCTATGACTTCCTGCAGTCCAATGAGTACCGTCAGTTGGTCTCTCTGGGCAAGGAGATCGCCAATCTGATCGAGGAGGGTGGTTTCATCAAGCGGGGCGAGAAGATAAAGCCAGTCGACAACTTCGTGGAAGCCGTCGACTGGCTGATGGGCGAAGGCAAGCGTGGCATCTACATCCAGCGCTATAAAGGACTGGGTGAGATGAACCCGGAGCAGTTGTGGGAAACCACCATGGATCCGGAAGCGCGTCGCATGTTGCGCGTCACCATCGAAGATGCGGTCGGTGCCGATCAGCTCTTCTCTACCCTGATGGGGGATGCTGTCGAGCCGCGTCGTGAATTCATCGAGAACAACGCCCTGCGGGTGGCTAACCTCGACGTCTAATCGACGCAGTCAGACAGCAAAAAGCCGCTCCTTGTGAGCGGCTTTTTTACATCTGTAGTCAACGGGATCGCGCTATCCGTTCCCCATTGTGGGATGACGACCAGCCTTGGATTACTTCGGCTCGTCATGGATGTTCCACGTGAAACACAGTGCTGACCATTGCCAGCTAAACATTTGTGGCTGTTTATCATCAGCCCAGTTCGGGTGCCGGGCAGTAGAGGCGCAGGCGGTGGCCATCCGGATCGAGCGCCATGCCGGTATAGCCAAACTCCATCTTGGTTGGCTGCTGGAGTATGGTCAGGCCGCGAGCCTGCCATTTCGCAAACTCGGTATCGACGCTGGCATTATCTGGTAGAGGGAAGGCCAGCTCCATGGCGCCTGCACTCTGGGTAACGGCGGGTTCTACTGTGGCACTGGACCAGAGCGCCAGCCTGGCGCCTGACTCGAACACGAACATGACAAAGGTGGGAGACTCTTCGACTGGCGGGTGGCCAAACAGCTCGCGATAGAAGAGGGCGCTGCGAGCCGGATTGGCGACATAGAGAATGGTGAACTGCGGGACTAACAACATGGTAACGCTCCTTGATTCGGTGGAGGGCGCATTTGCGCCGACCCGGTCAGCATGGCGCTACCTGCTGTCAGTTTCTGTCAGCAATGAATTTTGGTTGCGGGATCTGCTGGGTAGCACGCCACTCTTTCAGCAGGGTCTCTCTGCTCTTGGGATAGCAGTTATCTTCCTGCTGCATCCGGGCGATGCGATCTACTCGAAAGTGGCGAAAGCCCTGCCGTAGTTCGCACCAGGTGACCAGTACCCGCACCTGCTCGAAGTAGCCGAGAGCAAATGGCCAGACGGTGCGCTCAGATAGCTCCTCTTTCAGATCGCGATAGCTCAGGGTCACCTTGCGCTGCTGGCGGATGGCGCTGCGCAGCGGAGCCTCATCGACAGGGGTGTCGCTGCGGGAGGTGCCGATCAGCAGGGCATTGGCCTGGAGCTGTTGGCGGTATTCGGCGGGCAGCACGGCCTCTATCTTGGCCAGTGCACTGCTGGCAGATGCACTCAAGGCTTCATCACAGTGCGCGACGACCCAGCGTGAACCCAGCACCAGGGCTTCCAGCTCCTCTTCGCTGAACATCAGCGGTGGCAGCATGAAGCCGGGGCGCAGCACATAGCCGATACCGGGCTCACCCTCGATATGCGCCCCTTGGGATTGCAGGGTCGCTATATCCCGATAGAGGGTGCGCAGACTGATGCCAAGCTGGCTGGCCAGCTCTGTGCCTGTGATGGTCGTAACGGTGACCGCGCAACAGCTGGAA
>NZ_AQGQ01000007.1 GCF_000388115.1 Aeromonas molluscorum 848 | reverse complement strand
AACAGGCCCGACTGGCCGCCGAAGTAGAGGCTGCCGCCCTGGCTGCGCTCCCTCTGGCGGGGGATGTGGCCGATGACACTCAGGCCAAGCCGCAGCGAGAGGGCTTCTTTGCTCGTCTCAAGCGTAGTCTGGTGCGCACCAAGGAGAACATAGGCTCTGGTTTCTTCAGCCTGTTCAGTGGCAAGCAGATAGATGATGAGTTGTTCGAGGAGCTGGAGACCCAGTTGCTCACCGCGGATCTTGGGGTCGATACCACCACCCGCATCATCAGCAGCCTGACCCAGCACGCCAGCCGCAAGCAGCTCAAGGATGGCGAAGCCCTCTACGGTCTGCTCAAGCAGGACATGGGCGAGATGCTGGCCAAGGTCGAGCAGCCTCTGGTGATCGATACCAGCAAGAAGCCTTATGTGATCCTCATGGTGGGCGTGAATGGGGTAGGCAAGACCACCACCATAGGCAAACTTGCCAAGCAGCTGCAAGCCGAGGGCAAGAGCGTCATGCTGGCCGCCGGTGATACCTTCCGCGCCGCCGCCGTCGAGCAGTTGCAGGTATGGGGCCAGCGCAACAACCTGCCGGTCATCGCCCAGCACACCGGCGCCGACTCTGCCTCCGTCATCTATGATGCCATCGAGGCTGCCCGTTCCCGTGGAGCCGACGTGCTGATTGCGGATACTGCCGGCCGCCTGCAAAACAAGAGCAACCTGATGGAGGAGCTCAAGAAGGTGGTGCGGGTCATGAAGAAGCTCGATGAGGAGGCCCCTCACGAAATCATGCTGACCCTGGATGCGGGGACGGGCCAGAACGCCCTGAGCCAGGCCAAGCTGTTCAAAGAGGCTGTGGGTTTGACCGGTATCACCCTCACCAAGCTCGATGGTACCGCCAAGGGTGGCGTCATCTTCGCGGTGGCTGACAAGTTCCAGATCCCCATCCGTTTCATCGGGGTGGGTGAGGGGATAGACGATTTGCGTCCCTTCGTTGCCAACGACTTCATCGAGGCGCTGTTTAGCCGCGACGAATAAGCAAGTCGGGCCGCCACTGGGCGGCCCCTTGCTCTCTCCAGTGCCTCGCAGGTGGGGCCAGACAAGCTTCAGGGACCAGAGATGATTCGTTTTGATCAGGTCAGCAAGGTATATAGCGGTGGCCATCAGGCGCTGCAGAAGGTGAACTTTCACCTGCGCAAGGGGGAGATGGGCTTTCTGACCGGACACTCCGGGGCAGGCAAGAGCACCCTGCTCAAACTCATCAGCGTGATGGAGCGGCCCACAGATGGCCGCGTCTTCTTTCATGGGGAGGATGTGAGCCGGATCCAGCGGCGCCAGATCCCCTATGTACGCCGCCAGATAGGCATGATCTTCCAGGACCACCGGCTGCTGATGGACAGAACCGTGTTCGACAACGTGGCGCTGCCCCTGGTCATTGACGGCTACAGCCATGGGGACATCAACAAGCGGGTGGCGGCAGCGCTGGACAAGGTGGGGCTGCTCGGCAAGGAGCGTTACCAGCCGCGCATGCTGTCCGGGGGGGAACAGCAGCGGGTCGGCATCGCCCGCGCCATCGTCAACAAGCCACCGCTGTTGCTGGCCGATGAACCGACCGGCAACCTGGATCCCCAGCTCTCCATGGACATCATGCGTCTGTTCGAGGAGTTCAACAGCTTCGGGGTTTCTGTGCTCATCGCCACCCATGATCTCGGGCTCATCGCCCGCATGCGTTATCGCACCTTTACGCTCAAGGCGGGACGGATGCACTCCCAGCAGGAGGATTACTGATGGCTATCGTGCGTCACAAGCAGCCACTGCTGCGCCGCTTCGTCATGTACTGGGTCGATCACCTGCGCCAGGCGTTTGCCAGCCTGGGCGAGCTGTGGCGTAACCCCCTTGCCTCCCTGATGACCCTGGCCGTGCTCGGTGTGAGTCTGGCGCTGCCCTCCTGCTTTCATGTGCTGCTCAAGAATGCCGAGCTGGTGGAAGGCAACTGGCAGAACAGCTCGCAGATCTCCCTTTATCTGCGCAAAGATTTGCCGGAGCAGAACATTCAAGAGCTCAAGCAACGCATCCTGCTCTACCCCGAGGTGGCGTCGGTGACCTACATGAATCGGGATGAGGCGCTCAAGGAGTTTCGCGAGATTTCGGGCTTCGGTGATGCTCTCGACTATCTGGACAGCAACCCGCTGCCGCCAGTCTTGAGCGTGATCCCGGATCCGCGCTGGCAGAATCCGGAAGGGGCTGCCGAGCTGCTTGCCAAGCTGGAGAATGAGCCAGGCATAGAACAGGGTAAGCTGGACTTGCAGTGGCTGACCCGTTTGCAAGGCATCATGAACCTGTTGCGTCACACCATCACCGGCATCGCCGTGCTGCTGCTCTCCGCCGTGCTGCTCATTGTCGGCAATACTTTGCGGCTGAATATCCTCAACCAGAGATCCGAGATTGAGGTACTCAAGCTGGTGGGGGCGACCGATGCCTTCATCCACAGACCCTTCCTCTATACCGGCATCTGGTATGGCGTCATCGGCGGTATGTTGGCCTGGTGGCTGACCGAGGTGATGGTGATCTGGAGCGAGGGGGTGGTCAAGGAGTTGGCCGGTCTCTACAACAGCCATTTCCGCCTGGTCGGCATGGGGGGGATTGATGGTATTAACCTGATACTGCTCGGGGCACTGCTTGGACTCATCGCCTCCTGGTTTTCGGTCCATCGCCATATTCGTGATATCGAGCCTTCCTGACCCATTTTTAGACAAAACTCGCTGGATTTTGCGAGCTGGATCAAGTAAAAAAGTGACCCTTTCTGGCACAGGACGCATTCAGATAGTAATCTGGACGTCAATGATCGCCAGGATCTGCTCAAGATCCATGGAACCTTATTGAAGTAGCGCAGTCTTAAAATCGAACTTATACGGGTGTGGCGTAAGACCCCCGCTCGTCAGACTTGGCAAGCATGTGAAGGTTGCGAGCTCCGCAACAATGGACTTAGCATGCTACTTTTCGGGGGTCCTTCACTGTGACCCCCTTTTTTTGACTGTTCATTTATGATTCATCCCCTAGCCCTAAGATGTGTCGGGTTCTGACTTGGTTCAGTACTTGATTCAGGCCGCAGAATAGTCGCCGTCTCCTAGACAGCCCCTGTGAGGGTGCTAGACTGGCGCGACTGAAGAGTAAAGAGGTAAAAGATGGGAACTTCATTGCAACGCACTATGGCCCTTATCCCCCAAGGCAGTCTGGAAGGTTATGTCCAGGCCGTTAACGCGATTCCCGTGCTCAGCGCGGAAGAGGAGCGTGAGCTGGCGATGCGGTTGCAGCAGGGTGGCGATCTCGAGGCTGCCCGTCAGCTGGTCATGTCGCATCTGCGCTTTGTTGTTCACGTTGCCAAGAGTTATGCCGGCTACGGTCTGCCTCAGGCTGACCTGGTACAGGAAGGCAACATTGGTCTGATGAAGGCGGTCAAGCGCTTCGACCCCAGCGTCGGCGTGCGTCTGGTCTCTTTCGCCGTGCATTGGATCAAGGCCGAAATTCACGAATACGTGCTGCGTAACTGGCGCATGGTCAAGGTGGCAACCACCAAGGCCCAGCGCAAACTGTTCTTCAACCTGCGCAAATCCAAGAAGCGTCTGGGCTGGTTCAGCCATGATGAGGCACGGGTCGTGGCCGATGAGCTTGGTGTTTCGGTCAGCGATGTGACCGAGATGGAAGCACGCATGAGCAACTACGATCAGGCGTTTGACCTGGTCGGTGACGAGGATGACGAAGCTGGCTTCGCTCCCGTCCACTATCTGGAAGACAAGTCCTCCGACTTGGCCACGACAATAGAGAACGACAACTGGGACAAACACGCCACCCGTCGTCTCAGTGCGGCCATGGCGACCCTGGATGAGCGTAGCCAGCACATCATTCGCGCTCGCTGGCTGGATGATGACAACAAGACTACGCTGCAGGAGCTGGCCGACAGCTATGGCGTGTCCGCCGAGCGGATCCGCCAACTTGAGAAGAATGCTCTCAAGAAGCTGAAAGATGCCATGGATGTCTGACGTCCTCCTCGTCTCGATAGTAATCAAACAGGGCCTATGGCCCTGTTTTGCTATCTGGTGCAGGCGTGTTGATCTGCTCAGACCTGCCAGGGAGTCTTGCCGTGAATAGGTGGCTTTGTGCTATCTTGCTGGCAACAGTTAAGGGAGAAATGCAGTGAAACTACTGAACCACTTGTTTGCCAACAACCGCGAATGGGCCGAACAGATCAAGGCCGAGGACCCCGATTTCTTTACCCAGCTCTCTGCGCAGCAAGCGCCAGAGTATCTGTGGATTGGCTGCTCCGACAGCCGGGTTCCTGCCAACCAGTTGATGGGGCTGCTGCCCGGTGATGTCTTCGTGCACCGCAACGTGGCGAACCTGGTGGTACACACCGATTTCAACTGTCTCTCTGTGCTGCAGTATGCGGTCGAGGTACTCAAGGTGAAGCACATCATCATCTGTGGCCACTATGGCTGTGGTGGTGTGCGGGCCGCGATGCAGAACGAGGAGCTGGGGCTCATCGACAACTGGCTGCGCAACATCAAGGATATCTACCAGAAGTATCAGACTGACGTGGATCTCATCGAGGATGAGCACGAGCGTCACGACTATCTGTGCGAACTGAACGTGGCCGAGCAGGTCGCCAACGTCTGCCATACCACCATAGTGCAGAATGCCTGGCGCAAGGGACAGGAGCTGGCGGTCCATGGTTGGGTCTATGGCATCAAGGATGGTCTGCTGCACGATCTCGGGGTCTGCATCAGTGGTGCCGACCAAATATCCAACGTCTATCGCTGCTGGTCCGAGATGAAACGTCCGGTCCGCTCCCGCAGCTGAGGACGCGCCCTTGGCTCCCGCCCTCTATCTGCAGATCAAGCAGCACATTCTCGACGGCATTCGCTCACGGCACTATGAGGCGGGGGACAGGATCCCGACCGAGGCTGCCTTGTGCGAACAGTTCGGGGTGAGCAGGATGACGGTCAACAAGGCGCTGCGCGAACTGGTGGCCGATGGCTGGCTCAACCGCACCGCAGGCTCCGGCAGCTTCGTGGCGGACAGGCGGACCGAGTCGACCCTGCTTGCCATTCGCAATATCGCGGAGGAGATAGCGGAGCAGGGCGCCGACTACAGTGCCAGGGTGATCCGCCTTGAACGGCAGGCCGCCGATGAGAAGGTGGCAGTGCAACTTGGCCTGCGAGTCGGAGCCCCCATCTTCCACAGCCTGATCGTCCATCAGGCCGATGGGGAACCGCTACAGCTTGAAGAGCGTTTCGTCGATGCTAGGCAGCTGCCCGGCTACGGCGAGCAGGACTTCACCCGCCAGACTCCGAACCGTTACCTGATGGAAGTGTGCCCCCTCTCCGAGATGGAACATGTGGTCGAGGCGGTGTTGCCGAGTGCGGGGGAGGCGGGGCTTTTGCAGATCCGGGTCGATATTCCCTGTCTGCTGCTCCATAGACGTACCTGGTCGGAAGGGGCGCTGGTCTCCTACGCCCGGCTGCTGTCACCGGGATCCCGTTACAAGCTGAGATCCCAGACCCGTATGGCTTGAGCTAAATACGAAACAACAAAGGCCCCTGGTGGGCCTTTGTTGTTTCCGGACTGAGGATCCTGTCGGGATCCAACGGGGATCCCAATGTTTCAACCCTGTTAATTTTTTGTTTTGTCCTTCTCGACTAACTGGTGTAAATATGTATATACATTTAAGGTCGTCCACGCAGGCGACCACCAGCGTGAGTCAACACTGAGTCAAGACAACAGGGAGAGACAAGATGGAAAGGGAACAGGTCATGGCACCCAGCACGGGGGCCAGTGCGGCCCTCAAGCTGATCATCACCGCTATCATCGGCATTGGCAGCTTCTTCGTGCCCTTCGAACTGGGCGGCAAGAGCACCATATTGGTGGATCATTTGGCGAGTCAGCTAGTGGCGCAGCGCACCCTGGCGGTCAGTCTGGTGATGGCGCTCATCCTCTACGGCGCCTGTGCTCCGCTGATTGACGGTCGTTGGCGCGCTCGTCCCATCGACAAGGTGCTGACCATCTTCAAGCTGCTTGGATTGGGGCTGGCGGTTGTCTATCTGACCGGCGTGGGCCCGGCCTGGTTGATGACCCCGGATCGTCTGCCCTTCCTGTTCGACAAGCTGGCGATGACAGTCGGGCTGATCGTACCCATCGGCGCCCTGGCGCTCACCTTCCTGCTCGGTTTCGGCCTGCTGGAGCTGATTGGTGTGCTGATGCAGCCCATCATGCGCCCCCTCTGGCGCACTCCCGGTCATTCCGCCATCGATGCGGTCGCTTCCTTCGTGGGTAGCTACTCTGTCGGCCTGCTCATCACCAACCGGGTCTATCTGGCGGGCAAGTACAGCCTGCGCGAAGCCGCCATCATAGCGACCGGCTTCTCGACGGTGTCGGCGGCCTTCATGATCATCGTCGCCAAGACCCTCAACCTGATGCCTTACTGGAATTTCTATTTCTGGTCGACCCTGGTCATCACCTTCCTGATCACTGCCATCACGGCCCGCATTCCCCCCATCTCGCGCCTCGATGATGAAGGCAGCCAGGACGATCCCCTGCCCATCGGCATGAACCGCTGGCAGGCTGCCATCGCCGCGGGTCTGAACCAGTCCCGGCAGGCACCGGCCACCTGGCGGCAGTTGCTGGACAATCTGCGCGATGGTGTACAGATGGCGGCGGCCGTGGTGCCCTCCATTCTCTCGGTCGGCCTGATGGGGCTGTTGCTGGCGCAGCACACGCCGCTGTTTGATGTGATTGGCTGGATCTTCCTGCCCATCACCTGGCTGCTCGACATGAATGAGCCTATGGTGGCGGCGCGATCCCTGGCGGCTGGGCTGGCGGAGATGTTCCTGCCCGCCATCCTGCTCAAGGATGCGGATCTGCTGGTGCGATTCGTGGCGGCGGTGGTGTCGGTCAGCTCCGTGCTCTTTCTGTCCGCCTCCATCCCCTGCATCCTCGCCACCAAGATCCCGCTCGGGGTGGGCCAGTTGCTGGCGATCTGGCTGATCCGAACCTTGCTTGGTCTGTTGCTGGCCGGGGGGGTTGGCCATCTGGCCATCGCCATGGGTTGGCTTGCCTGATTTAATTGTATATACATATTTGTGTGACATCAGCCCACCCTTCGGTGGGTTTTTTCATGGCTATACTCAAGTAAATCCACTGTTACCAAGATGTGATCTCGTCGCTGTATTTTTGGTTAGAGATCGGCTATAACGTATTGTATATACATTTATGGGGTCGATATGAACAAGGAACTGTTGAACTGCGAGCGGGTCTGGCTCAACGTATTGCCAGCCACCATGCGGCCCGATCTGGTCGATTATGGCCTGCTGGAACCTCATGCCATCGGTGTACGGGATGGTGTCATCCAGGCGCTGGTACCCATGCATGAACTCAAGGGCAGCGTCCCTGCCCACTGGCAGGACATGAAGGGCAAGCTGGTGACCCCGGGTCTTATCGATTGCCATACCCACCTTGTGTTCGCCGGCAGCCGAGCCGAAGAGTTCGAGCAGCGCCTCAAAGGGGTACCCTATGCCGAGATCGCCAAGCGTGGCGGCGGCATACTCTCCACCGTCAAGGCGACCCGGGCCGCCAGCGAGGATCAGCTCTACGATCTCGCCCTGCCACGGGTGAAGGCGCTGATGCGTGAAGGGGTGACCACCGTCGAGATAAAGTCCGGTTATGGCCTGACCCTGGCTGATGAACTCAAGATGCTGCGGGTCGCCCGTCGCCTCGGTCAGTCTCTGCCTATCCGGGTCAAGACCACACTCCTGGCCGCCCATGCCGTACCCCCCGAATGCAAGGATGATCCTGACTCCTGGGTCGAGACCATCTGCCAGGAGATCATTCCGGCCGCAGCCGAGGCCGGACTGGCCGATGCGGTGGATGTCTTCTGCGAACACATCGGCTTTTCCCTGGCCCAGACCGAGCAGGTCTATCTCGCCGCCGCCCAGTATGGTCTGCCGGTGAAGGGGCACATGGATCAGCTCTCCAACCTGGGGGGCAGCACCCTCGCCGCCAACTTCGGCGCCCTGTCGGTGGATCATCTCGAATATCTGGATGCCGACGGCATTCATGCCCTGGCCCACCGTGGCGTGGTAGCCACCCTGCTGCCCACTGCTTTTTACTTCCTCAAGGAGACCAAGTTGCCACCGGTCGATGCGTTGCGCCGCGCCCATGTGCCCATGGCGGTCTCCTCCGACATCAACCCGGGCACGGCCCCCATCGTTTCCCTGCGGATGGCCATGAACATGGCTTGCACCCTGTTTGGCCTGACCCCGCCCGAAGCCCTGGCCGGGGTGACCCGTCATGCCGCCCACGCCTTGGGAGAGCAGGAGCGACTCGGTCAACTGCGGGTCGGCATGCTGGCGGACTTCGTGGTATGGAGCTGTGCCCATCCGGCCGAGCTCAGCTATCTGGTCGGTGTCGAGCAGCCGGTCTGCCGCGTGGTCAATGGTGAGGAGACTATCCATGGTTGATATGAGTGTCTGGCAAGGCCGCCAGGATCCGGAAGATGGCGAGCTGGCCCTGCGTTGGCACGACCGGGTCCAACCCTGGCAACCAGGAGTGGCCAAGGGCGTAGCCCTGCTCGGTTTTGCCTGCGACGAAGGGGTGCACCGCAACAAGGGTCGCGTCGGCGCCGCCGAGGGCCCCCTGCAGATCCGCAAGGCCCTGGCCAATACCGCCTGGCATGGCCAGCGCCCGGCCTGGGATGCGGGTGATGTCGATTGCCTGGATGGCGACCTCGAGGCGGCCCATGACCAGCTGGCCGAGCGGGTTGCCGCTTTGCTGGCCGATGGCCAGTTCCCGCTGGTATTGGGAGGAGGGCACGAGGTGGCGTTCGGCAGCTGGAGCGGCCTCAATCGTCATCTGGCTGGCCGTGGCCGCGTCGGCATCATCAATTTCGATGCGCACCTGGACTTGCGGCGCAAGGCGCCCCGGGCGAGCTCGGGGACCCCTTTCTTCCAGATTGCCGAACAGTGCCAGATCCAGGGTACGGCATTTCGCTATGCCTGCCTGGGGGTGGCCGAAACGGCCAACACCCAGGCGCTGTTCGCCCGCGCCGACGATTTGAATGTCTGGATCGTCAAGGACGAAGAGATGACGGAGCGCGAGCTACCGAGCCTGATGCGGGGTCTGAACGCCTTTATCGCCGAGGTGGATCACCTCTACCTCACCATTGATCTCGACGTGCTGCCCGCAGGCCAGATGCCCGGGGTCAGTGCCCCGGCCGCCCATGGGGTGGTCCTGAGTCTGATTGAACCCCTGATTGCCGAGATCCGCGCCAGTGGCAAGCTGCGTCTCGCCGATCTGGCTGAACTGAACCCGAGCCTGGATAGGGACGGCCTCAGTGCCCGCGTGGCCGCCCGTCTCGTCCATCAACTCATCAAGTAAGCGGGCCGAGCCCATAGTGAACAAGGAGAGTCAAATGTCTGAGCAGCAGAAACAGGAACAGGATCCCCGTCATGACCCGAGCCGGGTCATCCGCGCCGCCCGTGGCACTCAGTTGACCGCCAAGAGCTGGCTGACTGAAGCGCCGCTGCGGATGCTGATGAACAACCTGGATCCGGAAGTGGCCGAACATCCCCAGTCTCTGGTGGTCTATGGCGGTATCGGTCGCGCCGCCCGCAACTGGGCGTGCTACGACAAGATTGTCGAAGTACTGACCCGGCTCGAGGAAGATCAAACTCTGCTGGTGCAATCCGGCAAGCCGGTCGGGGTGTTCCAGACCCACAAGGACGCGCCTCGGGTGCTGATCGCCAACTCCAATCTGGTGCCGCACTGGGCAAATTGGGAACACTTCAACGAGCTCGATAAGAAGGGGCTCATGATGTACGGCCAGATGACCGCCGGCTCCTGGATCTACATAGGTACCCAGGGGATAGTGCAGGGCACCTATGAGACCTTCTTCGCTGTGGCCAATCAGCACTTCAACGGCGAACCGAAAGGGCGCTGGATCCTGACCGGTGGTCTGGGCGGCATGGGCGGCGCCCAGCCCCTGGCCGCCACCATGGCCGGTTTCTCCATGATCGCCGTCGAGTGCGACGAGACCCGCATCGATTTCCGCTTGAAAACCCGCTATGTCGACAAGAAGGCCCATAGCCTGGACGAGGCGCTGGCCATGGTCGAGGAAGCCAAACGCAGCGGCAGCGCCGTCTCCATCGGTCTGCTCGGCAATGCCGCCGATGTGTTCGCCGAGCTGGTGGCCCGTGGCATCACCCCGGACGTGGTGACCGACCAGACTTCTGCCCATGACCCTGTTCACGGCTACTTGCCCCAGGGCTGGAGCTTGGCTAAGTGGCGCGAGCTGCAAAAATCCGCGCCCGAGGAAGTGAACCTGGCGGCCCGCCACTCCATGGCCCGTCAGGTGGAAGCCATGTTGACCCTGCAGACCCGTGGCGCCGCGACCCTCGATTATGGCAACAACATCCGCCAGGTGGCGTTGGATGAGGGGGTCAAGAATGCCTTCGACTTCCCCGGTTTCGTGCCGGCCTACATTCGCCCTCTGTTCTGCCAGGGCATAGGCCCCTTCCGCTGGGTGGCGCTGTCCGGGGATCCGGAAGACATCTACAAGACGGATCAAAAGGTCAAAGAGTTGATCCCGGACGATGCTCACCTGCACAACTGGCTCGACATGGCCCGCGAGCGCATCGCCTTCCAGGGGTTGCCGGCGCGGATCTGCTGGGTCGGGGTCAAGGATCGGGTACGCCTGGGCCTGGCCTTCAACGAGATGGTGAAGAACGGCGAGCTGAAAGCCCCCGTGGTCATCGGCCGCGACCACCTGGATTCCGGCTCGGTGGCGAGCCCCAACCGTGAAACCGAGTCCATGATGGATGGCTCCGATGCCGTCTCCGACTGGCCGCTGCTCAACGCCCTGCTCAACACCGCCGGTGGCGCGACCTGGGTCTCCCTGCACCACGGTGGTGGCGTAGGTATGGGCTTCTCCCAACACTCCGGTGTAGTCATCGTCTGTGACGGTACCGATGATGCAGCCAAGCGGGTTGGCCGCGTGCTGCGCAACGACCCGGCCACCGGGGTGATGCGTCACGCCGACGCCGGCTACGAGATTGCTATCGATTGCGCTCAAGAGGCGAAACTGGATCTGCCCATGCTCGAGTCGCAGGGTTCCCACACTGGTGAGGCTAAATAAGATGTTTGCATTGACTGTGAAACCGGGCGAACTGGATCTCGCCACCCTGCGTCGGGTCAGCCGTGAGCCGGTACGCCTCTCGTTGGCTGAGAGTGCTATTCCTGGCATTCGTGCTTCCGCCGAAGTAGTGACCCGGGTGATAGAGCAAAACCGCGTCGTCTACGGCATCAACACCGGCTTCGGCCTGCTCGCCAACACCCGCATTCCGGTGGAGCAGCTCGACGAGCTGCAACGCTCCATCGTGCTCTCCCATGCAGCCGGTATCGGCACCTACATGGATGACGCCACAGTGCGGCTGATGATGGTGCTCAAGGTGAACTCCCTGGCCCGTGGCTTCTCCGGCATTCGGCTGGAGGTGCTCAATGCCCTGATCACGCTGATCAATGCCGAAGTCTATCCGGTGGTGCCGAAGAAGGGCTCCGTCGGTGCCTCCGGCGATCTGGCGCCCCTGGCCCACATGAGCTGCCTGCTCATCGGGGAGGGCAAGGCCCGTCACAAGGGTGAACTGATCGATGCCGCGACGGCCCTGAAGATTGCCGGTTTGGAGCCGATCTCCCTGGCACCGAAAGAGGGGCTGGCCCTGCTCAACGGCACCCAGGCCAGTACGGCCTTCGCGCTGGAGGGACTGTTCCATGCGGAGGACTTGTTCGCCGGTGCCATTACCATAGGCGCCATGAGCGTAGAAGCGGCGCTGGGCAGTCGTCGTCCGTTTGATGCCCGCATCCATGCGGTGCGCGGTCAGCGTGGCCAGATAGATGCAGCCAGCTGTTATCGCCAGTTGCTGGTGGATGGCAGCGAGATCGGCATGTCCCATCACAACTGCGAGAAGGTGCAGGATCCCTACTCCCTGCGCTGCCAGCCCCAGGTGATGGGGGCCTGCCTGACCCAGATCCGTCAGGCCGCCGAGGTGCTGGTGTGCGAGGCCAATGCGGTCTCCGACAACCCGCTGGTGTTCGCCGAGGATGAGGAGATCCTCTCCGGTGGCAACTTCCATGCAGAGCCCGTGGCCTTCGCCGCCGACAACCTGGCCCTGGCCATCGCCGAGATAGGATCTCTGTCCGAGCGACGCATGGCGCTGCTGATCGACTCACGGATGTCGGGTCTGCCCGCCTTCCTGGTCAACAACGGCGGTGTCAACTCCGGCTTCATGATTGCCCAGGTCACCTCGGCGGCGCTCGCCTCCGAGAACAAGAGCCTGGCTCACCCGGCTTCGGTGGATAGCCTGCCCACCTCCGCCAACCAGGAGGATCACGTCTCCATGGCCACCTTCGCCGCCCGCCGTCTGGCGGACATGGCGGAGAATACCCGTGGCATACTGGCGGTCGAGCTGCTGGCCGCGGCCCAGGGGCTGGATTTTCGTGCCCCCCTGCGCAGCACCGAGCTCATCGAGCTGGCCAAGGGACGTCTGCGCAGCCAAGTCAGCTTCTACGACAAGGACAGATACTTCTCGCCGGACATCGAAGCCGCCGCCGCCCTGCTGGGCGCCGCCAGCTACAACGATCTGATCCCGGCCGGTGTCTTGCCGAGCTTGTAAGCCACTCTGTCTGCAAAAGAACGTCCATTAAAAAGAGCGCCACCAGGCGCTCTTTTTCTATCTGTGCGAAAGGGCGTTCATCATGAGGGTTCAAACATCAGGAACAGGTAGACCACGAACAGCACCAGATGGGTGGCGCCGTGCAACACATTGGTGCGACCGCTGCTGAAAGTCACCTTGCACACCATAAGGGTGGTGGCGAGCAGCACCATGTTGGCGGCGTCGAGTCCGAGGCGCACCTCCTGCCCCATCAGTGAGCCAATAAACAGCACAGAGGGGACCGTCAGGGCTATGGTGGCCAGCACAGAACCAAAATAGAGATTCATGGCACGCTGCAACTGGTTGTTGAAGGCGGCCTTGATGGCGCCGACCGCCTCTGGCGCGAGCACGATACAGGCTACGATGAAGCCGCCCAGCGCCGCCGGGGCCTCCATCACATGGACCCCGTAGTTGATGGGGATGGCTAGCGTCTTGGCCAGCAGGATCACCACCACCAGGTAGGCGAGCAGCAGCAGGGTGTGATAGACGTTGCTGCGCAGTATGCCGTGGTGCTCCTCATGATCTTCGTGATCGCTGTCGACGAAGAAATGGCTGTGGCTGCGGGTCTGGATCAGCAGGAAGACGCCGTAGAGCAGCACGGAGATGATGATCAGCATCCAGGACATGGCGCTGGACATGCTGCCCAAGGTTCCGCCCCGGGTGAAGTTGGGCAGCACCAGACAGAGCAGCGCCAGCGGTATGATGGCAACCAGATAGGATTTCACCCCATCCAGATTGAAATTCTGAGTGTGATAACGCCAACCGCCAAACAGCAGGGTGAAGCCCACCAGGCCGTTCATCACCAGCATCACCACGGCAAACATGGTATCGCGAGCCATGGTGGGGTTGGGGTCGCCGGTCAACATCACGGAGGAGATCATCACCACTTCCAGGGAGATGACCGACAGGGTCAGGATCAGGGTGCCGAAAGGTTCGCCCAGCTTGATGGCGAGAGCATCGGAGTGACGCACGACCGAGAAGATGGCCCAGGTAACGATGGCGAGCAGTGCTAGCGAGACAGGCAGATAGAGTGAAAGGGGGGTCGTTTCGCTAAGCAGATCCGCCCCCATTGTCTTGAAGAAAACCAGGGTGAGCAGGCCAGCGGGCAGGGCAATCTCTTGCCGGATAAATGACTTCATAGGCGGTAATTCTCATCTCAGGGCGGCGTTTTGCCGACGGGGACCCATCCACCATGGGCCATGGCGAATCGGTGAATGATAAGGGCGGCCGCCAGATCTTGGGAAAATCATTTGTGACCATTCGTTGCCAGGCGACTGAATCATGGGCGTCACGATTGTCTGCCAATAGGTATCTCGCCCTGTCACTGGCTGTGTCATACCACTGAGGGTGACCAGCGTATCGGGCGAGGGTATTATTGGTAAGAATCTTGCCGCCCAAGGTCTGGATGGGAAATGGGGATTTCATGGTGCCGGGTTTTCCCCGAGAGAAGTTAAGGTCGGAGCTGGATAGTGCTACAGCACAGGGGCCACCTCGAGGAAGCTGCCTCGCGCTGAGTGATATATCGGATCCCGCCATGTGCACCAGCACGTCAGCTACCTGTATATCTACTTCCTTATCTGCCCGAGGTAGATGTATCCACTATTTTGGGCAGGCAATAAAAAGGCGATGATCGCTCATCGCCTGTCGGGTCGCTGGGGAGGGGCTACTTAGAAGTCGTAGCGGGCGGCCAGTTGGAAGTCGTCCTGGTTGGCAACGGCCGTGTTCGGCTGGCTGTCCAGGTTGTTGATGCGGTATTCGCCGATCACCCGGAAGTTGCTGTTGAACTTGTATTGGGCGCCCAGGGTGTAGTAGTCGACGGAGTCGATGTCATCCTTGCCCTTCTGCTCGACGGTTTGCTTGTTCCAGAGCGCCATCAGGCCGATGCCGTTGCTGAAGTTGTAGCCAAGCGCGGCTTCCCAACCGGTGTGATCCTTGTCGGTGGCCAGGAAGTCGTTGCCATCGGCGTAGCTCAGGGCCGCGTAGATACTCTTGTCGTCATATTTGGCGGAGAGCAGCCACAATTTGGCATCGGCTTCGCCACTCTTGTCGCGCAAACCTACGTTGTAGGCGGTACCCAAAGAGAGGTTGAACGGGAAGCTGTAGGCCACGGCGGCGCCGTAGGCGGCATCGCTGTCTTTGTTGCTGGTCTCTTCGGTATCACCGCCATCAAATTTGTAGCTGGTGTCAACCTGGAAGCCGTTGAACAGACCTGAGTATTTCAATACTGAACCGGCGCGGTTGGTGGCGAAGGTATCGGTTTTGGCGCCCAGAGCGTCATTGCCATAGCCATCGGACAAGGAGACATCTGTCCAGTCTGCCAGGAATCCGGGGGCGCCTTTTTGGCGACCGAAAGTGACAGCCCCCCAATCGGCGCCGACCCCTGCAAAGGCCAGGCGAGTGCGCATGTTGTCCGAGTTCTCGCTGATGGTTTTCTCGCTGTCATTGACGTACAGCTGCAGCTCGTATTGAGCCAGGACCTTGAGATTGCTGTTGATCTGGCTGTCGACCTTGGCACCGAAACGGACAAACTGGTTGGCCCCCTGCTTGGCGCTGTAGTCATCGACTATGTCACCATTGTCATCAAGCTTCTTTTTGTCACCGAAGAACTGACCGGCATAGATGCGGCCATAGAGGTCGAGCTTGGTGGTGTCATTCTTGAAGACTTCGACGGCCTGGGCTTGGAAGGCGGCGCTCAGTGCCAAGGCTACTACTGTCAGCTTTTTCATCTTAATCCCTTGTGTTGCAAGCTTTTGTTGTAAAAGACGGGGCTATCCTAGGGGGGCGAAATGACGGTTCGGTTACTGACAGATGAAGAGTGAATGGTGATTTGATGTCAGTTCGATGAAGGGGGCAACCTCAAGGCCTGCCAGCTTGAGCCTGCGTGGGTCTGCGTCGGTCACAGGGCGAGCGAAATGGTTAAAATACGGTGAGCACGTAGTTTTGCGCGCAAAGGTTTGCCCTTGTGGTAGAATGCCGCCCGTTTTTCGAGCTCCAATAGGTTGGATTAGCGATGAGACGTGAACTGGCAATCGAATTTTCCCGAGTGACGGAAGCGGCTGCACTGGCTGGCTATAAGTGGCTCGGACGTGGCGACAAGAATATCGCCGATGGCGCGGCCGTGGCGGCCATGCGTCATATCCTCAATCAGATCGATATCGATGGTGAGATAGTGATCGGCGAGGGTGAGATCGACGAAGCGCCCATGCTCTATATCGGTGAGCATGTGGGGACAGGTCTGGGTGATGCGGTAGACATCGCCGTCGACCCGATCGAAGGCACCCGCATGACCGCAATGGGTCAATCCAATGCCCTGGCTGTGCTGGCTGTTGGTGACAAGGGATCCTTCCTCAAGGCCCCCGACATGTACATGGAAAAGCTCATCGTCGGCCCCAAGGCCAAAGGTGTGATCGACCTGGATCAAGCCCTTGAGCTGAACCTCAAAGCCGTTGCCAAGGCGCTCGGCAAGCCGCTGTCGCGTCTGACCGTCATTACCCTGGCCAAGCCGCGTCATGACAAGGCAATCAAGGAGATGCAGGGGCTGGGCGTGCGCGTATTCGCCATTCCCGACGGCGATGTGGCCGCCTCTATCCTCACCTGTCTGCCGGACAGCGAAGTCGACATGCTCTACGGCATCGGCGGCGCACCGGAAGGTGTCATCTCGGCGGCAGTGATCCGGGCCCTGGACGGCGACATGCAGGCTCGCCTCATGCCCCGCCATCAGGTCAAGGGTGACGATGCCAATGCCCGAGCCCTGGGCGAGCAGGAGATAGCCCGCTGCATCGCGCTGGGTATCGATGTCACCAAGGTGCTCAAGCTGGAAGATTTGGCCAAGAATGACAACGTCATCTTCTCCGCCACAGGCATCACCAAGGGCGATCTGCTGGAAGGCATCAGCAGCGATGGCATCATGGCGACCACCGAGACGCTGCTTATCCGTGGCAAGTCACGCACCATTCGTCGTATCAAGTCGATTCACTATCTGAGTCGCAAGGACGAGGTGATCCGCGACATCATTCTCTGATGCGCGGTGTCATGTGCCTTGCAATCCAAGCCCGGCCCAGCGCCGGGCTTGTTGCAGTCTGTGAGGGGATGACAGCGATAGTGGTAAGAGGTTGTGCGGGCCTGGGATAGACTGGCGCATCCCCTTGGCCCTTGGATGGATATCGTCATGGAATGTCGTGCCGGCTGTGCAGCTTGTTGTATCGCCCCCAGTATCAGCAGTGCCATCCCGGGCATGCCACAGGGGAAACCCGCCGGGGTACCCTGCGTCCAACTCGATGAGCGGCTGGGTTGTCGCCTGTTCGGCTCACCCGAGCGCCCCAGCGTATGCAGCGGCTTTCGTCCCATGATGGATGTGTGTGGCACTCACCGGGGGGAGGCGCTCTGGCTGCTCGGGGAGTGGGAGCGGCAGACCTCCTGAGCCTACTGACGGCGCCAACCTGCAACTGTCGCCTCTGATTGAATGAGGTCGACAGCCATAAAAAAGAGGCCGCAATTGCGGCCTCTTTTGACAGGTTTCACCCAAGGTCGTCGGGTTAGATGCCCGCGAGCTGCAGGGCCTGACGATAGTACTCGTTGGCCTTGTTGGTGAGGCGGCGCTTGTCCATCAGCTGGCCCATTGCATGGTAGAGGGCTGCACTTGGCGCCTGTGCCAGCGCTATCTCCAGCAGTCGCTGGGCTTCATCCAATTGGCCTGCCAGCAGGCAAATCTGGGCGAGTGCTGCCTGAGCGCCCGGCTTGTCCTGCATCTTGCCAAGCAGGGTCAGCAGGGGCTGGTAGTCATCCAGACGCAAACGGGGCAATTCGGCCAGCAGCTGAGGCGAGGCATCCCGGCGCAGGGCATCGAGCCAGAGATCGGCGGCTGCCTGGTCTCCCTGCAGGCTGCGCAACTGGCGGCCATAGCCGAGCAGCAACTCGGGGTCCTGACGCAACTTCTTGGGCATGGCCTGCCAGATGGCAGCCAGTGTGTCAGCCTCGTTGGCGCCTTGTTGCAGGCGGCCAACCCAGGCTTGACGGGTCAGCTCCTCTTCCTGTTTGGGTGTCAGCTTGCCGACCTTGTGCAGCACCGGGATCAGCTCCAGCAGGGCCGTCCAGTCCTGACGAGCGAGCTGCACTTGACGCAGCTGATCCAGCACCATGGGATGGCGAGGATTGAGGGATCGCAGGGACTCCAGGGTCGCGAGGGCGCTTTCGTATTGACCTTGCTCTATCTGCAACTGGGTCTGGGTCAGGGTCAGGGCCAGCTCGGCCTTGGGGTGCTCTTCCTGAGCCTGCAGCAGATATTGATCCCGGCGGCTGTCATCGCCACGGGCCTGAGCCGCCTTGGCGGCGGAGAGGTAGTTGAGCAGTGGGGTCTCGCTGTTGCGAGCGCCCTTGACCATCAGCTTCTCGGCCTGGCTATATTGCCCCTCGGCGAAGGCCAGGGTGGCCGCCACCGTCTGTTGGTTGGCCTTGCGGCGACGGCGGGAGCCATACCAGCCAAGGGTCTTGCGGCGCAGGCCAAAGACCCGGGCCAGCACCCATTCGACGATGAGCAGCAGACCATAAAACAGAATGGCCAGGATCACCGCGCTGGTGACCGAGGACTCCAGGGTGTAATTCCCCAGAGAGATCATCACATAGCCCTTGTTGCCCGAGGCCTCGGGGCCGAAGGCCAGGCCCGCCACCATGACGGCGACCAGAATAATCAAACGGATCATGGGGCTCTCCTCAGTTACCTGTCGCGATGCGTTGCAGGCGTTCGGTCAGCACCTGTTCGAGCAGGGCCTGGGTACTGAACCTGTCCGGATAATCGAACTGGATCTGCTCGCCCTTGAGCTTGTCGAGCTCGCCCTGCAGATAGTGGGTTGCGCTGTTTTCGGTATCGAAATATTGCGCCAGCCAGCGGGAAGCCTTGTCGATGCTGTCTTCATACAGGGCTTGCTGCTCGCGGTACACAGCGAGTTGGGCCTGGAGCAGCTTGGTTTTGAGGTTCTCGCGCAGGTAGATCTCCTGCTGGGGCGAGATGAGTGCCTCGACCGCGCCATCCCGGCGACGGATGGTGATGAAGTTTTCGGTAAACTTGACCCAGTTCTTCTTCAGGTTGCTCTCCCATTCGTCCGGGTTGCTGCTGACCGCCTGATTGGCCTGCTCCTCGGCGGTGGGCATGGTGACGTTGGAGAGGGGCAGTTGATCTATCTGATCTTCGAGGGCGGCGAGCTTGAGGGTGAGCCCTTCACGATCGACGCGGGGCATGGCCTTGAGTTTGGCGATGTCTTCGGCCAGAGCCTTGCGAATGGGCATCAGGCTGGGATCGTTGAGGGCCTTGATGCGCTCGTCGGCATTGCCGAGCAAGGTGATGGCGGAAACGAGGTCGTGCTCCAGCCAGAGTTTGCGGCCCGCCATGCGTACCAGATATTCGGACTCGGCCAGCATCCAGTCATTGGGACGTTTGTCGTTGAGATCCAGCACCCGATTCTGCAAGCCTTTCAACTCCTCTTGCAGGGTCAGCTGTTGCTTGCCGAGCTCGCCCAGCTGGGTGCGCTCCTTGCTGCCGCTCTGGTCGAGTCGCCCCATGACATCCGCCAGCTGCTGCTTGAGCTGGCCCAGTTCGGCCTGTTGTGCCATGGCGCCCTGATGGCCGTGATAGTAGAGGCCGCCGGTTAGCCCAAGGGCGATCAGTATGGCCACGGCCCCCATGATCACACCGGCACGGCCCTTGTGCTGCTTGGCCGGCGCCGGGCTGGCGTGAGTCGGCTCGGCGGCCGGACTCTGGCGCGGTGCGGCGCTCTCTTGCGAAGTGGCCTGGGTCTCTTGTTGTTCTGTCATCGCGTCTTCCTCTGTTCCAGGGCGGCCAGCAGGGCCTGATTGGCTGCCCCCTGGGCAATCGTGATATGGAGAAAACCCAACCCTTCGGCCATCTCGGCCACCCGGGGGCTGGGGACCACCAACTGGCAGCCGTGCAGCCAGGGGTGTGCATCTTCAGGTACCAGCGTCTGCAGACGCTGCAACAACTCCCCGCTGGTGATAAGCAGGCTGTCTATCCCGGCCGCTTGCCACTCACGGGTCAGTGCCGAGCCATCCAGTGCAGGGTAGTGGCGCTCATAGGTGCAACAATAGTGCACCAGAGCCCCCCTCGAGGCCAGCGTTCGGGCGATGAGATCCCGGCCCCCGTTGCCGCGCAGGATCAAGATCCGCTTGCCCGCCACCTGTTGCAGTTCGGACAGGGCCAGCAGTCCCTCGCTGCGGGGATCCGCCGGACTGGCGGCACGAATGCCCAGCTCGGCAAAGGCGGCCGCACTGGTGTCGCCTACCGCAAAGTAGTCAATATTTGGCCAGGTCTGACCAGTTTGCAACAGAAAATGATCAGCAAAAATAACAGCATGTGTGCTGACGGCGATGACGATATCGGCCTCGGCCAATTGATTGGCCAGCTGATCCAGCTCGTTGCCGGGACCCAGCGTGAGCAAGGTGCAGGGGTGGGGAGCATGGCCGTGCTGGCGAAGCAGCGTCGCCAGCTCGGCCCCCTGTTCGGCGGGACGTACCACCAGGGGGGTCATAGCTGCGCCCTCCGAGGGGGGGCGAAGGAGGTCAGTTGCCAGGGGCTCGGTCTGGTCATTCGCAAGATAGGGCCGACATGAGGGGCAGGGACCTGCCGACGCTCTGCATGACGGCCCTGGCCCATCATGCCTGATAGACCTTGGCGAGTATGGTATCGGCACCGGCGGCGAGCAGGCGCTCGGCCAGCTGCTGGCCCAGGGCCTCACCCTGGGCCAGGGGGCCGCGGATCTCGTCGCGCAGTACCTGGCTGCCATCGGGTTGGCCGACCAGACCGCGCAGCCAGATCTGATCTCCTTCGATCAGGGCGTAGGCACCGATTGGTACCTGGCAACCCCCTTGCAGGGCACGGTTCATGGCGCGCTCGGTCAATACCCGGATGCGGGTCTCGGCGTGCTCCAGCGGCGCCAGCAGGGCGTGCAGTTCCAGATCGTCGTTGCGACACTCGATGCCGACAGCACCCTGGCCGTTGGCGGGCAGGCTCTGCTCCGGCGCGATGAAAGCGCGGATCCTGTCTGCCATCTCCAGGCGCAGCAGGCCGGCGGCAGCCAATATGATGGCGTCGTATTCACCAGCATCGAGCTTGGCTAGGCGGGTGTTGACGTTGCCGCGCAGGTCACGTACCACCAGATCCGGACGGGCAGCGCGCAACTGGCACTGGCGGCGCAGACTGGAGGTGCCGACCACGGCGCCCAGGGGCAGGTCGGCCACGCTGGCGAAACGACTGGAGACGAAGGCATCACGGGGATCTTCGCGTTCGCAGATGGTATGCAGGCCAAGTCCTTCGGGAAACTCAACCGGGACGTCTTTCATGGAGTGAACGGCGATATCTGCCCGCCCTTCCAGCATGGCCGTTTCCAACTCTTTGACGAACAACCCTTTTCCGCCAACCTTTGCCAACGGAGTATCCAATATTTTGTCACCCTGAGTGCTCATGGGCACCAGCTCGACGGTGAGCTGCGGATGCAGGGCTTCGAGCCTGTCTTTGACAAAGTTGGCCTGCCACAGGGCCAGTGGGCTCTTGCGTGTGGCGATTCTCAGGGTACGGGCTGCCATATCAATCAGTTGTTTCATATTTAAAGGAAAATGATCTTACCACCCTTTACGGGGGCTTTCATGGCACGGGCCGCAAAAGCGGGATCCGGCTGAAAAATGAAGGGGAGGAAATGATTTTCATTATGGCTTTTCAGAACGTCAACTATATGATTCTAAATACTTTATTTGCTTTCCGGTGATACCGTTCATCTGGCTGTCATAAATAATCCCGCTATTCGCTGTGGGCTTGTTTACCACCGCAGTTTGCATTGTTAACATGATCACACTTTTTTGACGTCTCACCGTTTTGGTGCGTCAATTGCAACCCCCAAATAGGCAGGTCATTGCTGGTACAACTCGATGCACTCGTATCGCGTTATGACGAGATCAATCGTCTCAAGACGCAGCGGGCGCTAGGTCTCATGAGTCGCTATGGGCAACAGGTATTCCAACTGCTGCCCGTCATGCTGCACTTTAATCATCCCCTGCTGCCCGGTTATGTGGGTGGGGATGTGCCTCATGGGATCTGGAGTTTTCAAGCCGACGAGACCCAGCAGGCCTTCATCGAAGACCTGTGCCAGAACGCCAACTGCCAGGGGGGGCTCAGCACCCAGGACAGGGCCATTCAAGGCCTCTACTCCATGGGCAGCACCTCTTCTATCGGTCAGTGTTGTCATTCGGATCTTGATATCTGGGTCTGTCACGTGGCGGGCCTCTCTCCCGATCGTCTGGCTCTGCTTGATCTCAAGTGCCAGCAACTCTCCAAGTGGGCCGAGCAGCGCGGCGTGGATCTCAACTTCTTCCTGATCCCCGAAGACAAGTTTCGTCAGCACAACGATGCCCAGATGCAGGGTGAAAACTGCGGCAGTGCCCAGCACCTGTTGCTGCTCGACGAGTTCTATCGCAGCGCCATGCACATTGCGGGCAAGCGCCTGCTCTGGTACCTGGTGCCCCGCGCCTATGACGAGCAGTACGATGCCTATGTGACCGGCCTGTTTGCGAGCGGTCAGCTCAGTCAGGATGACTGGCTCGATCTTGGCAGCTTCAACCGCATTCCGGCCGAGGAGTACTTCGGCTCTGCCCTCTGGCAGCTTTACAAGGGTATCGACTCTCCCTACAAGGCGGTGCTCAAGTCGGTGTTGATGGAGGCCTACTCCCATGAGTACCCGAACACCCGACTGCTCTCCTTCATCAGCCGCGACTGGTTCCAGCAGCATGAAGGCATGAGTTTCCGGATGGACAACTACTGCCTGATGCTGGACAAGGTGACCAACTACCTCAAATCCATCGGTGACATGCAGCGTCTGGATCTGGTGCGCCGCTGCTTCTATCTGAAGGTGTGTGACGGGCTCAGCCATCCCAACGAAGAGGGCTCGCCCCTGTGGCGGCGGGAGCAGATGGAGCAGCTGGTCGCTTACTGGGGCTGGAGCCCGGAGCGGCTCCATCATCTGGATCATCGCCAGGAGTGGAAGATAGAACAGGTCAAGGTAGCCCATGCCGAGCTGCTAGAGGCCCTGATGCATAGCTATCGCAACTTGATCCAGTTCGCCCGGCGCAACAACATCAGTGAATCAATCAACCCGGAAGATATCGGCATCTTGTCGCGCAAGCTTTATGCGGCCTTCGAGAGCCTGCCGGGCAAGGTGCAGCGCATTAACCTCAAGATAGCGCCGGATCTCAGCGAGCCTGATCTCAGCCTGGTACAGGTGCCCAACGGCCGCCTCAATCGCGCCGGTTGGTATCTCTACAAGCAGTCACTGGAGCCGTCTGACATCATTGGTCGGGCGCCGCTCGAACATAACAGCTATATCAGCAAGCTGGTGGCCTGGGCCTATTTCAATGATCTGCTCACGGCCCAGTCCAGGGTGCACCTGTTCAACCAGGGCTCGGATCTGCACATAGACAACCTGCACCAGTTCTGCCGCGATCTCTCCGGCACCTTCCCGGTCAAATATCCGCGTGCCACCAATGTGGCCCTGAGCCGACCTTGCGAGATCCATCAGCTTTCCATCTACCTCAATCTGGAGGTGGACCCGAGCAGTCATTGGGTCGGTCAGGTGATAGAGTTTGATGCCAACAGCGCCGATGTTTTCTCGTTCGGTCGCAATATGGAGTGTCTGGTCGGTTCGGTGGATCTGGTCTACCGCAACTCCTGGAGCGAGATCCGCACCCTGCATTTTCGCGGTGACGAAGCCGTGGTCGATGCCCTCACCACCATACTCGGCAAGATGCACCAGGATGCGGCGGCCCCGGAAACTATCGCCGTCTTCTGCTATAGCCAGCATTTCCGCTCCCTGGTGCGCTCCCGCTTCCAACAGCTGGTAGCCGAGTGCATCGAACTGCGTCTGGCCCGGGACAAGCAGCAGCTGGTCAAGACCCTCGTCCTTGGCAAGGAGAAATACGGCATCTTCTTCGAGCGCCGCGGGGTCTCTGTCAAGAAGCTGGAGAACGCCATCGACTTCTACCGGCACATCTCCCACAACAAGCTGGATCACCTGCCGCTGCGCCTCGACAAGACCCACAGCCAGCATCTGCCGGGCATAGTGGATACCTATGCCAGCGAGGGGCTGGTGCAGTTCTTCTTCGACACCCGCAATGCGCGCACCAACATCTACATACTGGACGAGGCGAACAGGGTCGAGATTTACCAGCATTTCGCGGGCAACAAAGATGAGCTGGTAGCCGGGGTGAACCGCTTCTATACCTCCAGTCACGAACGGTTCAGCGATGATGGCCAGTTCGTCAACTTCAACCTGCCCCAGTACTACGAGATAGTAGAGAAGGGGGAGACGCTGGACGTTATCCCTTACCGCAGCCAGGGGGTGGGGCGCGATCCTCAGGTGCAGGCCCGTGACGTGGGCTGAGCCAAGCCACCCCGGTGATGTGAAGAGGGCCTGCAATGCAGGCCCTCTTGCTTTTTACGGCGGGCGACCCTGACCCCATGTGACATGAGGCCAGGCCTGCGTCTCAGGGGGCGAAACGAGCCAACAGCCAGGCCCGGACATCCGCCAGCTGGGGGCGGCAGCTCTCGTGGCGCATGGGATATTCGTGCCATTGGGGAGCCAGGCCAGCGGCCTCCAGGCGCTGTTTGGCGTCCCACCCCATGGAGAGGTGAACCACATCGTCATAGATGCCATGCATGTAGCAAATTGGCAGAGTGCGAGCGGCATCACTGAGCTCTGCCAGCAGGGCATCCGGCGCCGCCAGATAGGTGGACATGCAGAGCAGACCGGCCAAGGGCGTTGGATGACGCAGGGCGGTGAAGGAGGCAATGACGCCCCCTTGGGAAAAACCGGCGATGACGACATGCTCGGGGGCGAACCCCTCTTGTTCGAGCCGAGTCAACAGTGTGGTTATTTGCGTGCAGGCCGCGCGCACTTCCGTCTCGTCGGCCCTGTCTTCCGGCCGCTCGAAGCCCTTGATGTCGTACCAGCCGCGCATCTTGTGGCCCATGTTGATGGTAATGGGGCGCTCGGGGGCATCGGGGAGCAGATGGCGGATAGGCAGTTCGCTGGGCAGGGCCAGTGCCTCGACCAGAGGAGCCAGCCCCGCCCCCGAATCGCCCAGGCCATGTAGCCAGATCACCGCATGACGGGCCGCGTCGGGGTGGATATCTATCATGGGAAGGTCACGTCCTCGCCAGATTGTAGAGTACAGGCCCGGCTGAGCAGGGCCTTGAGCTCATGGCCGAAACGGTTGTCTATCCAGGTCTCCCCCTTCAGCTCGAAGTGGAAGCCATTCTCGCGGGTAGCGACCCAGATCTGGTGCAGGGGTTCTTGCTTGTTGAGGATGACCTTGGTCTTGTTCTCGAACGCCAGGTTCAGGACGCCGCCAGCCCGCTCGCAATCGATATCCGGGTAATTTGCATCTATGGTGTCTTCCACATACTGGAAAAAGGTGTCTACCAGGGCGTGATACTCGTGATCCTTCATCGGTTTATCCTGTTGCTTTTAACAATGTGAGTGCGATTATAGAGGGCCAAAATTTTTTTCGCAGCGAACCATTATGATCATTCAACTCGTCCGGTGCCTGTCTGCCGTTCTTCTGTCGTTCACCCTGGTTGCCTGTGGCCTGAAAGGCCCGCTCTATATGCCGCCGGCCGAACAGCCGGAGAGCCAGCAATCGACTCCGTCTGAGGTCGAGCCGGCCAAGGGCCAGCAGAGCACTCCCCAGACCCCGGCCGAGGCGACCCCAGAGGCTACGCCGCACTCGTCATAATTTGGAAGGAACCGCCCCTTGGATCACTTTAATTACAATGCCGCCGGTCAGCTTCAGGCCGAACAGATAGATCTGCAACAGCTGGCCGAGCAGCATGGCACCCCGCTCTATGTTTACTCCCGTGCGACGTTGGAGCGCCACTGGCACGCCTTCGATCAGGCGGCGGGGGACATACCTCACCTGGTCTGCTATGCGGTCAAAGCCAACTCCAACATAGCGCTCCTGAACTTGCTGGCTCGCCTCGGCTCCGGCTTCGACATCGTCTCCGGCGGCGAGCTGTCGCGGGTGTTGGCGGCGGGGGGCGATCCGGCCAAGGTTGTCTTCTCCGGCGTAGCCAAGAGCGAGGCCGAGATGCGCCTGGCCTTGGATAAAGAGATCCTCTGTTTCAATCTGGAGTCCGAAGCCGAGCTGGAGCGCCTCAACCGGGTTGCGGCCAGCATGGGCAAGGTGGCGCGGGTGTCGGTACGGGTCAACCCGGACATCGATGCCGGCACTCACCCCTATATCTCGACCGGCCTCAAGCAGAATAAATTCGGTATCCCCATCGAGCAGGCCCCTGCCATCTATCGCAAGGCGGCGGCCATGGGCAACATCGAGATCAAGGGGGTGGATTGTCACATCGGCTCCCAGCTGACCGAGCTCAATCCCTTCATGGAGGCGGCGGACAAGCTGCTGCGGCTGATCGATGAGCTGGCACTGGAGGGGATCCACATCCATCACCTCGATGTAGGTGGTGGCCTGGGGGTCAACTATGGCGCCGAGCAGCCGCCACATCCGACCGAGTATGCCGAGGCCCTCAAAGCCAAGCTGGCAGGCCGCAAGCTGACGCTGTTGTTCGAACCGGGCCGTGCCATCGTCGCCAATGCCGGTGTGCTCTTGACCCGGGTTGAGTACCTCAAGCCCGGCGAGACCCGCAACTTCGCGCTGATCGATGCCGGCATGAACGATCTGCTGCGCCCCTCTTTGTATGGCGCCTGGATGAACATCATCGAGGTCGACAGCAAGGCCCAGCATGAGCCTGCCCTGTACGACGTGGTGGGGCCGGTGTGCGAGACGGGAGACTTCCTCGGCAAGGAGCGCACCCTGGCGATTGCCGAAGGCTCTCTGCTGGCGGTGCGTTCGGCCGGTGCCTATGGCTTTACCATGTCGTCGAACTACAATACCCGCCCCCGGGCCGCAGAAGTGCTGGTCGACGGCGACAAGGCGTTCCTCATCCGGGAGCGTGAGCCGCTGGAATCACTCTGGCAGGGCGAGCATCTGCTGCCTTGAGTCAAATAGAGGAACGCAAGATGGTGAAGGGAGCTCTCTGCTCTGGCCATCAAGGGTTCCTCTGATTTATTTGAGCGCGTGATTAACGGTACAGGAACGCAGGATGTTGATAGATTTCTGCAAGATGCATGGAGACCCGGATAACGACTTCATGGTGGTGGACGACCTTTGTTGCGGCCTGAACAGCGCAGGGAAAAAAGATGTTAATTGAATTTTCCAAGATGCACGGCTTGGGTAACGACTTCATGGTGGTCGATGGTGTCACCCAGAAGCTGTTCTTCAGCAGTGACGTCATCAAGAAGCTGGCGGATCGCCACTTCGGGATAGGGTTTGATCAGCTGCTGCTGGTCGAGCCTCCCTATGATCCTGAGCTCGATTTTCACTACCGCATCTTCAATGCCGATGGCAGCGAGGTCGAGCAGTGCGGCAATGGCGCCCGCTGTTTCGCTCGCTTCGTACGGCTCAAGGGCCTGATCAACCGGGATCGCATCTCGGTCAGCACGGCCCGTGGCCGGATCATCTTGCAGCTGGAGGGGGAGAATCAGGTCACGGTCAACATGGGTGTCCCCCAGTTTGAACCGGGCAAGATCCCGTTTCGCGCCCAGAAGGCCGAGCAGACTTATCTGTTGCGGGCACAGGACCATACCGTCATGTGTGGCGCCGTCTCCATGGGCAACCCTCACTGCGTTATAGAGGTGCCCTCGGTGGATGCCGCGCCCGTCGAGACCCTGGGCCCCATAGTGGAGCGCCACGAGCGTTTCCCCGAGCGGGTCAACGTCGGCTTCATGGAGCTGGTCGATGCCACTCAGATCCGGCTGCGGGTCTTTGAGCGCGGGGTAGGCGAGACCCTGGCCTGCGGTACCGGCGCCTGCGCCGCCGCCGTGATTGGCATGAGCCAGGGCAAGCTCAAGGAGCGGGTGACCGTCTCCCTGCCCGGTGGCAAGCTGACCATCGCCTGGAAGGGCCCGGGCCAACCCGTCTACATGACGGGCCCTGCCGAGCACGTGTTCGATGGTCAGATAGAGTTGTGAGACGTTGGCGGCTTAGGCCGCCTTTTCTCTATTCGGGGTCTGGATAGTCAAATCATGCGGCTCATCAAGGGCCGATGACCGAGGGCGCGTCATCAATGCACCTATATGCAAACGCGACTGTATTTGACGTCCCGATAGCGCTCTAATAGAGAATCAGACCACCAGTGTTCCCTGTGCTGGTGCCATCCGGTGGTACCAGGACGCTTGTCACACAGGGTCATCAAGACGGAATTGACCAACATGAGTGAAGTTAAACGGCAGGAGCATGAGGCCGATGAGGCTATGGTGCTGGCGTACCTGAGCCGTTACCCCGAATTTTTCCAGCAGCATGCGAGCATGCTGGATCGCGTGCGCATCCCCCATGAGCGCAAAGGCACAATCTCTCTGGTGGAGCGTCAGCTCGATCGTCAGCGTGAACGGATCGAGCGGCTGGAGCTCGAGATCACCGAGCTGATGAGTCTGGCCAGCGCAAATGAACGGATTTTTCGCATCTATGCGGATCTCTACGGCGATATCTATGGCTGCCAGACCCTGAGCAAGCTGGTGAGCGCCCTGCAAAACGCCTTCGTCGAGAAGTTGCGCCTCTCCGGTGTGCGGCTCTGGCTCAATCCCAAGCAGTATCAACCAGGGGAGGGGCAGCGTTTCCTCGTCCTGAGCAAGGGGATCGAGCAGATATTGGGTCAGCGCCTGCCAGGTCAGGGGTTCTACTTTGGACGTCTCAACCAGAGCGAGCAGCAGCAACTCTTTGGTAGCGGCACCCTGGTCGGCTCCGTGGCCTTGATGCGGCTGGGAGAGCTGGGTCTGCTGGCCTTCGCCAGTTCGGATCCCGGCCATTTCTCCCCGCACAACGATCCCTTGCTGCTGGGCCAGCTTGGTCGCCTGTTGCAGCTGCGTCTGCCGGAACTCATCCGTGACAGCCAGCGCTGAGGGACTCGCCAGCCTGCCCCCTGCGCTGGCGCAGGATCTGGATGATTTCCTCGAATACTTGCGGGTGGAGCGCCAACTGAGCCGTCATACCCGCAGCAACTACCTGTCTCACCTCATCGCGATGACCAGCCAGCTGGTGGATCTTGGCCTGAGTCATTGGCCCGCGCTGGAAGCGAGCCAGGTGCGCAGCCTGATGAGCCGGATGCACAAGGGGGGACTGGCACCGCGCTCTTTGGCCACCAAGCTCTCCGCCCTGCGCAGTTTTTGTGACTGGCAGGTGCGACAGGGGCGGCTGATTGCCAATCCGGCGCGGGGGATCAGCACACCCAAGCAGGGGCGCCCTCTGCCCAAGAACCTGGATGTGGATGAGATGTATCAGCTGCTCAATATCACCGATGAGCAGGATCCGCTGGCGGTGCGGGATCGCGCCATCATGGAGCTGATGTACTCCTCCGGGCTGCGTCTTGCGGAGTTGGTGGGGCTGGACGTGATCGATCTGCGGCTGGACGATCGCCAATTGAGAGTGGTGGGCAAGGGGTCTCGGGAGCGCGTGCTGCCCATAGGGCGCATGGCGCTGGAGTGGCTGCACAAGTGGTTGGCCATGCGGCCTCTGCTGGTCGCGGGGGAGGAGCCTGCGTTGTTCGTCTCCAGACAGCGGCGGCGCATCTCGGCGCGTTCGGTGCAGATGCGCCTCGATGGCTGGGGCAGCAAGCAGGCCCTCGACTCCCACGTCCACCCTCACAAGCTCAGGCACAGTTTCGCGACCCACATGCTGGAGTCCTCCGGCGATCTGCGGGCGGTGCAGGAGCTGCTTGGTCACGCCAATCTGTCGACCACCCAGATCTATACCCACCTCGACTTCCAGCATCTGGCCAAGGTCTATGATGGTGCTCATCCCAGGGCCAAGCGTCGCGGCGCCGGGGATGAGGAGCAGGAGTAAGCGGGGAGCCGTCATGGTAAAAATGGCGCCTTGTGGGCATGCAGAACAACAGGAGTGACAATGCTTTTCTTTCGCCGCTGGCAGCCGGTCAAGGCTGTCTCGTTCGATCTCGATGACACCCTCTATGACAATGGCCCCCATATAGCGCGGGCCGATGCCTGGATGCTGGCGCGCCTTCGCAGCGACTATCTGGCGGGAGCCATGATGGACGCCGACCGCTGGCAGGCCTGCAAGCGCCAGGTGTTGCAGGACGACCCCGGCCTTCAGCACGATGTCAGCCTGACGCGCAAGCGCAGCCTGCAACTGGCCTTGCGCCAGGGGGGGATGGATGCGGGGTCGGCCGAAGGGGTCGCGACCGAGCTGTTCCAGGGCTTCCTGGCCGAGCGTTCAGCCATCACTGTACCTGCCGCCAGCCATGACTTGCTGGCGGCCTTGGCCCGTCGCTACCCTCTGGTGGCTATTACCAATGGCAATCTGGATCTGGTGCAGGCCGGTTTGGATGGCTACTTTCAGGGGGTCTACAAGGCGGGAGAGGGCCAGCGGATGAAACCGGCGCCGGATATGTTCGTGCAGGCGGCAACTGAGCTGGGACTGGCGCCCGCCGAGATACTGCACGTGGGCGATCATGAGCGCAGCGATGTGCTGGGGGCCCGCCTGCATAGCTATCGCGTCGCCTGGCTCAACCAGGGGCAGGGTGATTGGCGCCGCCTCTCCCAGCTACCCGATCTGATGCTCAGCCACCTCGATGAGCTGGGCCCTCTGCTGCTCGGTCATGACTGAGCCCGCATCATGAAGATGGCCGCGGCTAATAAGAGTGCGTATCGGCGGTGTAGCCCTTATGCTGCCGAGCCTGGAGAACAAGGGAGTGGATGGCGGTGGTGAGTCGTTACTGTTTATTGGCAAGCCTGCTGTGGTTGGGAGGTTGCGATCTGCTGACCGACAGTTACAGGGTCGAGTTCAGCGATGGCTCCTGGCGAGAAATTTCCATCACCCCTTTCTCCGATGAAGCCCATTGGCGTGAGGGGTGCGCCACGGGTGAGATTTTCACCGACCTGGTGCTGCCTCTCAAGCGTGGCAACAAGATGGAAGGCAAACAGCCGCTGCTCATCGGTGGTGAAAAGTTCGAACTCGATGGCGACAGCCTTTATCGCAGCAATGGCATGGTATTTGGTCACTCGCCGGATCACATACAGCGAGGTTTGAAGGGGATGGATGCCTGCCGAAACTTGCGGCCAGTACGCGGCGGCCTGCCCAAGCTCAAGGCCAGGGGATTTGGCGATTGAAGCTTGCCATGGGCGATAACAACAGAGGGGCCATGGGCCCCTCTGTTGTTTTGTGCATCCCTGGGGGCTAGCCGTGGGCGGCGTGCTGGCGGCAGGCCTCGCCGAAGGCGGTGAAGATCTTGACCGAGTGGGGATTGTCTTTCGCACGCCACTCGGGATGCCACTGCACTGCCAGGGTGAACTGAGGCAGCTCGGGGGCGTGGATCGCCTCGACCAGGCCATCTTCGGCGTAGGCCAGCGGCGCCAATCCTTTGCCAAGCCGCTTGATGGCCTGCCCATGCAGGGAGTTGACCGGTATTTTCTTGGCGCCCATCAGTTCGGCGAACCAGCTGTCTTCCACCAGCTCGACCATGTGGCTCTCCCCATACTGCACTTCGGGCGGGGTCTGGGGATCTTCGCGATGATCCTCGAAGCCGGGCTCGCAGTAGACCTTCTGGTGGATGTCACCGCCGAGGGCGACGTTGATCTCCTGCATGCCGCGACAGATGCCGAGGATGGGCAGTCCCTTGTCGATGGCCGCCCGCACCAGCGCGATGTCGAACAGATCCCGCTCCCTGTCCTGCGCCTTGTCCGGTGTCAGGTTCGGCTGGCCGTAGAGGGCCGGATCTATGTTGGAACCAGCGCCGCTCAGGTAGACGCCATCGACCAGGTCCAGATAGCTGTCGAGATCCTCGGTACCGCAGCAGGTGGGCACCAGCAGCGGGGTGCAGCCCCCTATCTCGACCAGGGGTTTGATGTATTTGTGGGTCATCACCTGATAGTCATGACCATTGCGTTCCTGGCTGCCCATCGTCATCAGGACCAGGGGTTTTCGGGTTGATGCAGATCGTGTTTGTGCGGACATAAATCACCTTGGCATTCCTTTGCTGTCCCGCGGGGACCTCTCGCGCCTTGGGCTCGCCCTGACCAAGATCAGGGCCTGCCTCAAGGCAAGTCTAGGAGATCCGTGGCGTCATATCGGGCTGTGCCAAAGGGCGAGAGGACAGACATGACGGCCTGGATCCCGATTTCAGTCTGCCAAGGCCGTTAAATATGTCAAACGAAATGAGCGATTCTTGTTACAAAACGGTGTGCTGTAGAGGCGGCGGTAGGCCGATTAATTGCCAACTGTTTGTTGGCCATGAGAAAGAGGGATATTTGGCTGGTGGATATATTAAACGGTAAGCAGGCGATGCCTGCCTCCCGTTTTTCTGCGATCTCGGCTGGCTCAGGCCAGCACAAACTCTTCGATGACCCTGGCAACCCCGTCTTCATCATTGCGACTGGTGATGTGCTGGGCCAATGCCTTGAGTGCCTCAGTGGCATTGCCCATGGCGACCCCGAGACCTGCGTACTCGACCATGTGACTGTCGTTACCCGCATCACCCACGGCGATCACCTGGCTGGCGTTGATGCCAAGGTGTTCTGCCAAGGCGGCGACACCGCTGCCTTTGTGGCTCTGCCTGTTCATGATCTCGAGGAAGTAGGGGGCGCTCTGCACCACGGTATAGTTCTGATGGAGGCTATCAGGCAGAGCCGCTATGGCCCGGCTGAGCAAGCTGGGCTCATCTATCATCATGACCTTGAGGATGGCCTCGTCGGCGGGCAGGGCAGCGAAATCGACCAGCTTGATGGGCATGCCGGTCAGGCGGGACTCGTGCTCTGTGTAGTGGCTGAGACGGGGAGTGATCAGACCCTGAGATACCGAGAAGCCATGGACATTGACCCCCTGCTGGTCGGCGAGGCGGGCTATCAGGCTGGCATCGGCCCCGGTCAGTAGCTGGCTGCGAATGACACTGCCACATGCCACCCGTTGCACCATGGCGCCGTTGTAGCTGATCACATAGTCATCCGGGCCCGTCATGCCCAGCTCATCCAGATAACGGGTCATGCCCTCCAGCGGACGGCCCGAGGCCAGCACCACTGTCACGCCGCGGGCGCGGGCCGCTTGGATGGCGGCGTGGGTGCGAGGGGATATCTCGCCTTGCGGGGTCAGCAGCGTGCCATCCATATCTAATGCGATCAGTTTGTACATCGACTTCTACCTGCTCTGTGTGGACTGCAAGTTTGCGAGTGTACCCAAGATCCCGCACGGGATCACGGTTGGCTTATTTGCGACCCTCGAACGGTTGCAGCACGATCTGATCCTGTTTGAAGGCGATGCGGATGGGGCCGTGGTCGATGTCGACCCGGTAGCTGCTGTTGGCCAGCTCCACCTCGACGCCGGCACAGAGGCGCTGGGTGGCGGTGACATCCATCTCGCCGAGCAGCTGCTGCAGGGTCTGCTGGGCCTCATCGAGCTTGGCATCCAGCCCCTTGCTCTGACTCAGGTACTGCTGACGCAGGGTCTTTATCTTTTCCAGGGTCTGCGGGTTGCGGCGATCGCTCGGCAATTGCAGCAGTTTGAGCAGCAGATCCTGCACCTTGAGCAACTGCTCCCGGCAGACCTGCTTGCGTTGTTTGAGCTCCTGCTCCTGCTGTTTGTGAGTGAAATAACCGCCGAGGATCTGCAACCGGGTATGGTTGGCGGCGGAGGCGCCGATGCTGGGAGCCAGGATCTGGCGATTGGCGATGCTGATGCCGCCGAGCAGGGTGCCTTTGCGCATGGCACTGTCGCCGACCAGCAGATCCTGGCCGCTGCGACTGTGGCAATGGGTGAGCTGAGTCTGGATCTGGATGTTGCCGCCCGCCTCCAGCTTGGCGTATTGGGCATAAGCTGCGTGGATCTCTCCCTGGGCGCTGAGTCGGCAGAGCAGATCGCTCTCCTCGGTCTTGCGACCGATGATGCCGTGACGCACCGTGATGGAGCCGCCGGATTCGATGTCGGCACCCTCGACGAAACCGCCAATCACCACGTCGCCACTGGCCTTGATCCGCATGCCGGCAAAGACATCGCCGCTGATGACGAGGGCCCCCTCGAAGGTCACATGGCCGCTGCGGGCGTCTACCTGCTTGAGGCTAAGCACATCATCGACCCGCATGCCCTGCTTCTCCTGGCAGGGCAGGCCGGGGCGGCTGGCGAGCAGCAGATTGGGATCATCGCTGGCGATGAGGGTGCCCTCCCCCGGGACCATGGCCATCTCCTTGCCCGGTTTGACCGGCAAGTGCTGACCTGTGACCGTGAGGCCGGGGGAGCCCTGAGTTGCGGGATGGCGGCGCATCAGCGGATCCCCGGCCCGCACCGTGATCAGGCTGCCGAGATCGCGCAGGTCCACCTTGCCGTGCTCGGTTTCCTGAGGTTTGAGGATGCGATCGGAGGGGGTGTCGACCAGACGCTCGAAGCGGGTATCCTGGCCGGGGATGGGGGGGATGCCATGGGCGATGGCGGGCTGGAGCAGGCTGCCGGGTGCCCCCTCCTTGGCGAGTTTGATGGCCAGTTCTATCAGGGTGCCCTGCACGCCGCTATTGACCTCACTCTCGGCCAAGGCTTGCTGCAGCTGGTCAAGGGTCAGAGGTTTGCCGCCCCAGTCGCAGGTGATCTGGGCCCGTGCCGTCATCTTGTCACTGTCGATCAGTATCATCAGCCGGGCGTCCTGGCGCTTGGCGATGGGGATCGGGTTGGGGGGGATGGGGGCATCGGGCTTGCTTTGCAGGGTATTGAGCAGGATGACCGCCTGCTTGATCCCTTCGTGCAGGGGTTGGTAGCGACGGCAGTTGGAGGCATGTAGCAGGGCGAGCACATCGGCCTCGCGCACTGGCCGTTCTGACCCGGGCAGGATGCGCAGGCAGGCAAACTCCATATCGGCGGACAGCTGTAACCACTCTTTGCTTAACACCCTGGCTCCTGCGCAGTCCATCTGACTGATTTATCTATCAATTACATTGATTCCCACTTTGTCGATACCCTGATGCGGGAGATTGTGGCCCAGTATCCTGATAATTCTTCTTATTGGTCAATGAGCTATGTCCAAATGGGTGACGAGGGTTGAAGAAATCTACAGGGGGAGGGGATATGCTCAGGACTGGGTGGCAAGGGAGGGGAGGCAAGATGCTTTCATGGTACAGAGGCGGGCTTTGTTTGCTGGCACTTACGCTGGCTGGTTGTCAGCCGACGACCGAGCCGGGGGCGCTCGGCACCCTTGAGCGGGACAGGGTCGAGCTGACCGCAACCGCAAACGAAATTATCCGCGCCCTGCCGCTGGCAGAGGGCAGCCAGGTGGCCGCCGGGGATCTCTTGGTGCAGCTCGATGACAACCGCCAGCAAAGCGTGCTGGCCGAGGCCAGGGCCGATGAGGGGGGGGCCAGAGCGGCGCTGGCCAGGCTCACCAATGGCGAGAGGCCGGAGGACATAGCCGCGGCCCGTGCCGATAGGGATCAGGCTCAGGCTACCCTGCGCGAGGGAGAGCGCAACTTCAGTCGCGTCGCCCAGCTGGTGCGTCAGAAGCTGATGAGTCCGGCGGATCTGGACGGGGCCCGCGCCGAGCGAGATGGCGCTCTGGCCGCCTGGCAGGGTGCAGAGCAGCGTCTCGCCAAGCTGGTGCACGGGGGGCGCATCGAAGACATTGAACAGGCTCAGGCCAATCTGGCCGCAACCCGTGCCCGGGTTGCCCTGGCCGCTCAGGGGTTGACGGATCTGAGCGTGCGGGCACCCCGCGGTGGGCGGCTCGACAGTCTGCCTTATCAGCTGGGAGAGCGGGTGGCGACCGGCGCCGTCCTGGCGCGCCTGCTGGCCGAGGATGGCCCCTATGCCAGGGTCTATGTGCCCGAGCCGGACCTGGCCCGCTACCGCCTTGGGAAATCTCTTGCCGTCTATATCGACGGGGTGGCCGAGCCCATGACCGGCAGCTTGCGCTGGATTGCCAAGGATCCTGCTTTTACTCCCTATTACGGTCTCAACGAGCTGGACAGGGCACGGCTGGTCTACCTGGCCAAGATTGATCTGCCAGCTGCCGCCAATCCCTTGCCAAGCGGTATACCACTGCGAGTGGAGCCGACCGATGAGTGACACCGCCAGCCCGCAGAGCGCAGCCATGGGCGAGCCGGCGATCCTGGCCGAGGGGCTGACGAGGCGTTTCGGTGACATGGTCGCGGTCAAAGATCTGGCTCTTTGCCTGCCCAGGGGGCAGATCCATGGCTTCCTCGGTCCCAACGGTTGCGGCAAGTCCACCACGCTGCGCATGCTGACAGGCTTGCTTACCCCGTCCGAGGGGCGGGTGCGGGTGCTGGGGCTGGAGATCCCGAGGCAAGCCGAGGCCCTGCGCCAACGGATCGGCTACATGACGCAGAAATTCTCTCTCTATGACGAGCTGACGGTGTGGGAGAACCTGGAGTTCATGGGCCGCATCCACGGCATGGCCCAATCTGGCCTGAAACTGCGCCTGCAAGAACTGCTCACCACCTATGAACTCGCGCCTCTGGCCCGGCGGCGGGCGGGGGGGCTGAGCGGCGGCCAGAAGCAGCGGCTTGCCCTGGCCGCCGCCGTCATTCACCGGCCTGATCTGTTGCTGCTCGATGAGCCGACCTCGGCGGTCGATCCCCAGAACAGGCGCGACTTTTGGGAGAAGTTGTTCGATCTCAGCGAGGCGGGAACCAGTATTTTAGTGACCACCCACTACATGGACGAGGCGGAGCGGTGTCATCACCTGGCCATCATGGAAGCGGGTCAGGTGCGGGCCCAGGGTTCACCTCAGGGGCTGATGGATGCCATGACCACCCGGGTGGTGGAGGTGCTGGCTCCGGATCTGCGTCCCCTCAAGCAGCACCTGCTCACCCTGGCGGCGGTTCGTTCGGCGGCCCAGCTTGGCCAGCGACTGCGAGTGCTGGTGGACAAGGAAGAGGCGGATCCCCTGGCCTGGCTGCGTCAGGCCTGTCCTGCTCTGGCTGGCGCCGAGCTGGCCGAGGTCAGACCCAGTCTGGAAGATGTGTTCGTCAGCTGCACGGGCCGGGAGGTGAGGGCATGATCCGCTGGTGGCGACTGTGGGCCATTACCCAGAAGGAGCTGCGTCAGCTCGCCCGGGACAGGCTCACTTTTGGCATGGTGGTGATGATACCCCTGATCCAGCTGCTGCTGTTTGGCTACGCCATCAATACCGACGTGCGCCATATTCCGGTCGGTCTGCTCGACATGAGTCGTACCGCAGACGCCCGCCTGCTGGTGGAGGCGGTCAAGGCAACCCAGGTGGTCAGCATAGCGCGCCACTATGAGGGGGTGAGTCAGGCGGAGGTTGCCCTGACCCGGGGCGAGGTGCGCGCCGTGCTGGTATTGCCGGCGGATTTGCCGAGGCGGCTAGGTGAGGCGCGCCCCGTGGGGCAGTGGCTGGTCGATGGCTCGGATACCCTGATCGCCAGTGCCCTGCTGGGTCTGCGCAGCATGTCGCTCACCGAACTGGATCCCAAGCTGACGCAGCCCCCGGTCAGCCTGGAGACTGTGCTCTACTTCAATCCCTCGCGTCGCTCGGCCATCAACATAGTGCCGGGCCTGCTAGGGGTCATTCTCACCATGACCATGATCATGTTCACCTCGGCCGCCATAGTGCGCGAGCGGGAGCGCGGCAACCTGGAGCTGCTCATCACCACGCCGGTGACAGCGCTGGAGCTGATGCTTGGCAAGATCTTGCCCTACATAGGGGTGGGGCTTGTCCAGGTCGCTATCATACTCGGGCTGGGCCACCTCATCTTCGCCGTGCCGATCAACGGGGCCCTGAGCCAGGTCTTGCTGGCGACGCTGCTGTTCATCGCCGCCAGCCTGACACTGGGGCTGCTTATCTCGACCCTGGCCCAGACCCAGCTGCAGGCGATGCAGATGACGGTGTTCATCCTGCTGCCCTCCATCCTGCTGTCGGGCTTCATGTTCCCCTACGAGGGGATGCCGGTGCCGGCCCAGTGGGTCGCCGAGCTGCTGCCTGCCACCCACTTCATGCGCATCATTCGCGGCATAGTATTGCGGGGTGGCGATCTGGCATCTCTCTGGCAGGACGCGCTCTGGCTCGGTTTTTTTGCCGTTGCCGTGCTGCTGTTAGCGGCCCATCGTTTCAAGAAGAGCCTGGATTGAGGGGCATGAAAGAGAACCCCGGATTGCCGGGGCCTGTGACATCACTCGGGCAGGCGCCGGGCGCTGCGGGGCAGCGTAGGGTAATCGGCGATGACGGGCAGGCCAGCCTGCTGGCGGCGCAACATGTCGAGGGCGGCGAAGGCGAGGATGCGCTGGCCGCTCTCTGGATCCGGGTGACTGAGCCTGAGGGTCTGGCCCCAGTGGCGGCCATCGCGCGACAGCAGCATGGGCACCCCCTCGGCCCCCGCACGGCCTATGGTGAGGGCCAGTCCCTGGGCAGGGCCCTGGAGCTGGGCCAGATCGTCTGGCAGATCCTGCCGATAGCCGGCGCTCACCCCGGCCCGGTCACGGCACAGGGCCAGCAGGGCGCCCTGACTCGCTCCTTCCTGCAACTGCAAGGGCTGATCCTCGGCCAGCCGTGCCAGTATCTGCAACCAGGGGGCCTCATCCCCTCGGCCGACCAGCCAGGGGGCTATCGCGTCGAGCAGGCGGGCTTCGGCGGTGTCCATGTCCTGCGGGCAGGCGCCGTGGCCGATCAGCTTGAGCTCGATGAGCGGCATGGCGGAGCGATAGCCCAGTTCTATCCCCTCGGGCCAAGGGGAGGCATCGAGCTTGTCGCTCAAGGCCGACTCCGAGATGCCAAAGCTGTAGAAGCGGCGCAGCTCGGTGTCCCGCGCACTTCCCGCACCGCGTAGCCGTGGCAGTATCTGCTCGCGCACCATCTGCTTGAATTCGAAAGGCACCCCCGGGGTGAAGACGAGTCGGCTCTGACCATGGGTAACCAGGAAGCCACAGGCGGTGCCGACCGGGTTATCGAGGATCTCGCAGCCCCCGGGTAACCAGGCCTGTTTTTCGTTGCTGGCTGGCATGGGGCGACCTCGGCTGGCATAGCGGGCCTTGATGACATCGAGCCAGTCAGGGTACAGCGTCAGCGGCGCGCCAAAGGCCTCGGCCGCCGCCTGGGCGGTGAGATCGTCGGCGGTTGGCCCTAAGCCGCCACAGACCAGCACCAGTTCGGCGCGGGCGGCGGATTCGCGCAGCAGGCTCACCAGATCGGCCATGTTGTCGCCCACCGTGTGGCGACGGCGTACCTGCCAACCCTGTTCCAGCAACATGGCGCTGAGCCAGGCGGCATTGGTGTCCACCACCAGGCCGGTCACTATCTCGTCTCCGGTGCTGATTATCTCTATGTGCATGACAAACTCCTGATGAGGTTCCCCGGACCTGCCTTGGGCCGAGCCATGGCTGCGGCATGAGCCATCCGGCGGTCTGGGCTATCTTGTGTTCCCTGCTGCGCCTTGTCCATGGGGTTCTCCTCGCGGCTACGACTTCGGCTTGTGTTCGAAGTAGTAGCTGATGCGGGTTCGGGGGTTCAGGTATTCAAACACGGCGGGGGGCAGGCGCTTGGGATGGATCACCTTGGCGATGGTGAGCCCCGCTTGCTCCAGGTCGATGATGGCCGCCTCCTGACGCGGTATTCGAGGGTCGTAGACCAGCACGCTGGGACAGAGCAGTCGGGCGCTATTGATGGACATCACCAGCCCGACCTGGCCGCTGGAGAGCTGCACCACGCTGCCCGGAGGGTAGATACCGAGCAGGCGGATCAGCTGGGCCAGGTTGTCCGGGTTGAACTGGCCCTTGCGCTGCTTGTAGAGGCTGGAGAGGGCCGAGTAGGGCACCTTGGCCTGACGATGGCAGAGGTTGTCGTATTCGTTGATGAGCGACACCAGCTGGGTCAGGGGATCGAGCTGGCCGGCCTTGAGCCCCTCGGGCCCGCTGCCATCCAGATATTCGTGATGGTGCAGCACTATGCCCTTGGCTTCGGCGGGGAAGGCACTCGCCAGGTTGATCAGATCAAGACCATAGCGGGGATGCTGGGCCAGCAGGTTTTGCTCCGGCTTGGTGAGGGCAGTGCGCTTGCGCAGGATCGGGCTCGGGATCTTCAGTTTGCCGACATCATGGAACAGGGCACCCATGCCGATCTGGCTGATCTGCTCGGCCCCCATTGCGCACTCCTTGGCCAGCATCATGCTCAGTACGCTGACGTTGAGGGAGTGATAATAGAGCTGATCCCCCTCCTCGCCATCAGCCATCAAGTGCAGCACCAGCTCATCCGCGGCCAGCAGCTGTCGGGTGATGGCATCGATCAATTCCTTGGCTTCGCCGATGGCATTGAGGGGGCGGGCCTGCACCTTGCCCATCAGGCTGCGCACCTGGCTCAAGGAGTGCTGGAACTGCTTCTCGCACTGCTGCAGGTCGCGGCGATACTGCTGCAACTGGGCGATGCGATCTTCCTTCTCCTGCTGCATCAGCGCCTGCTGGCGGCCCGTCTCCAGCGGTTGATCCAGGGTGGGCCGCAGGGCATCCAGCGGTTTGGGCGGGCTGTCGCTCTTGTCGGGGATCAGGGTGACCTGTTTCAAGCCGAGTCGGCGGATAAGTGCTATCTCTTCGTCGCTCTTGATCTTGAAACTGGAAAACAGGAAAGGGTGCTCGCGCCAGCCCAAAGGCAGGGAGACATAGTTGCCGACTTGCAGCCGGTCTACTGAAATGGTGATACCTGTCATGGTGTTCGGAATGAGGGGCGCTTGAGCCGTATGCTAGTCAAAGGCAGGGGCGAACACAAAGGTATCTGATGACAGCTCGGGAGCTTTATTATAGGCTTCTAGATGTCCAGACATTTTTACCGATGCAGTACAGGGAGTCAGCATGCCCATCAAGATCCCGGATCAGTTGCCCGCCGCCGAAGTATTGGGGCAGGAGAATATCTTCGTCATGACGGAATCCCGGGCCGTCACTCAGAACATACGCCCGCTGCGGGTGCTTATCCTCAATCTGATGCCCAAGAAGATAGAGACGGAGATCCAGCTGATGCGGATGCTCTCCAACTCGCCCTTGCAGGTTGACGTAGACCTGCTGCGCATCGATGACAGGGAGTCCAGAAATACCCCCCAGGCGCATCTGGAAAACTTCTATCACGATTTTGAGCAAGTGCGCGGCAACAACTACGACGGCATGATCATCACCGGAGCCCCTCTGGGGCGAGTGGAGTTCGAAGAGGTGATCTACTGGGACAAGGTGGTCGAGATCATCGAGTGGTCCCACGAGCATGTCACCTCCACCCTCTTCCTGTGCTGGGCCGTGCAGGCGGCGCTCAAGGCGCTCTATGGCATGGACAAGCAGACCCACGGCGAGAAGCTCTCCGGCATCTATCGTCACCACAGGCTCGATGAGAACGAACCGTTGCTGCGTGGCTTTGACGACGACTTCGTGGCGCCCCACTCCCGCTATGCCGCCTTCGATGGCGATCTCATCCGTGCCCATACCGACTTGCAGATCTTTGCCGAGTCCGAGGAGGCTGGCGTCTATCTCGCCGCCACCAAGGATTGCCGTCAGGTGTTCGTCACCGGTCACCCCGAATACGATGTGCTGACCCTGGACGGGGAGTACAAGCGGGATCTCGAGGCGGGGCTAGAGCCCATGGTGCCAGTCAACTACTACCCCCACAACGATCCGGCCAAGTCGCCACGGGCCAGCTGGCGTAGTCATGGGCACCTGCTGTTTGCCAACTGGCTCAACTACTACGTCTACCAGCTCACCAGTTATCGCCTGGAGGACATCGGCAAGGTGTTCACCTACGAAAAACCCCGCGACTGAGTGTGATCTGCCGCCTTACCCCATGAAAAAAGCCGCCCGGATGGGCGGCTTTTTTGTAGCCTTAGAGCCTATGTTGAGCCTGGGTCAGCCAGCCTAGTAATCGCCGTTGGCCCGCTTGGCTTTCTCTATCATGGGGGTGATGGTCATCCCCTGCACCACAATGGAGAACATGACTACCGCATAGGTCATGATCAATATCACCTCGCGCAAGTCCACGCCGGAGGGGAGCATCATGGTGTCGGTTGGCAATGCCAGCGCCATCGCCATCGCCAGGCCGCCACGCAGGCCGCCCCAGGTCAGAATGCGGATGGAGAAGGTGTTGTAGCTGCGGAACTTGCGAAACGCCACATAGGGCAGGGAGACGCTGATGAAGCGCGCCGCCAGGCAGAGTGGAATGGCGATGATGGGCAACAGCCAGAACTCCCAGCCAAGATCGAGCAGCACTATCGCCAGACCGATAAGCAGGAACAGCAAGGCATTGAGGAACTGATCCATCAACTCCCAGAAGTGATCCAGATAGTGCTTGCTCTGTTCGGAGAAGCCGGTATGACGAGTCCAGTTGCCGATCATGATACCGGTCACCACCATGGCCAGGGCACCGGAGACACCCATGATGTTGGCCAGGGCAAAACCGGCGGTCGGGATGCACAGGGTCAGCAACAGTTCGAGGGAACCATCATCGGTGGCGCTGATCATGACGTGGGCCAGCAGGCCGAGCAGTAGACCGAACAGTATGCCGCCGAGGGCTTCATGCATGAAGACAGAGGCCACACCCGAGAAGGTAGGCTCACTGCCGCCGAAGGCGACGGCAAAGACGGTGACGAAAATCACCAGACCCACACCGTCGTTGAATAGGGATTCACCCTCGATCTGGATGGCGATCTGGGGTGGCGCCTTGAGCTTCTTGACGATGGCCAGCACGGCGATAGGGTCGGTGGGGGAGATGAGGGCCCCGAACAACATGCAGTAGATAAAGGGAATATCCCAACCCAGCAGGGCTGAGATGCCCCAGAAGCCGTAGCCGATGAGGAAGGTCGACAACAGGGTGGAGAAGAGGGCGAGAATGGTGATCTCCCACTTCTGATCTCGCAGGGCTGGCAGATTGATCCCTATCCCGCCTGCAAACAGCAGGAAGCCCAGGATCCCCTTGAGCAGGAAGTCCTGGAAGTTGATGCTCTCCATGGTGGAGACGGCCAGGGGTTGCAAGTTGAACCAACCCAGCTTGCCGAACATGACCATCAACAAAGAGATCAGCATGGAGCCCGCCGTGATGGCGATGGTGGTCTGGATTTTGAGGACATATTGGTTAGCGAAGGCGATGAGAATCGCCAATGCTGCCAAGAAGCAGAGAGTGTAGTAAACGCTCATATTTATTTTTCTCGTTGGAGTTACAGCAAGCACGAGTCCATACAGGACGCGCATAGGGTACTCTGTGGTGATAGTTTACTCACTACCTACTTTTGGGTATCGAGACGAAAGTTTTAGACAGATAGACGGCTAGATTTCCATTTTTTTTCTTTGCTGTTAGGATGAAGCCACGCAGTTGCATGGATGTAAGAGGGAAGAGCGGTGTCGATAAATAACAAGAGTCTACAGGCTTGCCTGGCGCAGAGGATCCTGATCATAGATGGTGCCATGGGTACCATGATCCAGGGCTACAAGCTGGGTGAAGCGGATTACCGGGGTGAGCGTTTTGCGAACTGGCATACCGACATCAAGGGCAACAACGACCTGCTGGTGCTGAGCCAGCCCGGGATCATTCGCGAGATCCATGATCAATATTGCGCCGCCGGGGCCGACATCCTCGAGACCAACACCTTCAACGCCACCCCCATCGCCATGGCCGACTACGAGATGGAAGCCCTCTCGGCGGAGATCAACCTCGAGGCAGCCCGGCTCGCCCGCGCCGTTGCCGATGAGTGGACGGCCAAGGACCCCACCAAGCCGCGTTTCGTGGCTGGCGTGCTGGGCCCCACCAACCGCACCGCCTCGATCTCCCCGGACGTCAACGACCCGGGCAAACGCAATGTCACCTACGACCAGCTGGTGGCCGCCTATACCGAATCGACCCACGCCCTGATCGAGGGGGGTGCCGACATCATTCTGATTGAGACCATCTTCGATACCCTCAATGCCAAGGCTGCCGCCTTCGCGGTGGAAGGGGTGTTCGAGGCGCTGGGCTATGCCCTGCCGGTGATGATCTCCGGCACCATCACGGATGCCTCGGGCCGTACCCTCTCGGGTCAGACGACCGAAGCCTTCTATCACTCCCTGCGTCACGTCAAACCCTTGTCATTCGGCCTCAACTGCGCGCTGGGCCCCGATGAGCTGCGCGAATACGTGGCCGAGCTGTCTCGCATCAGCGAGAGCCATGTCAGCGCCCACCCCAACGCCGGTCTGCCCAACGCCTTTGGCGAGTACGATCTCGATGCCGATGAGATGGCGGCCCACATCCGCGAGTGGGCCCAGAGTGGTTTCCTCAACCTGGTCGGCGGCTGCTGTGGTACCACCCCGACCCATATCCGCGCCATGGCGGACGCCGTGGCTGGCCTCAAGCCGCGGGCCTTGCCCACGCTGCCGGTCGCCTGCCGTCTGTCGGGTCTGGAGCCCCTCATCATCACCGCGGAGTCCATGTTCGTGAACGTGGGGGAGCGCACCAACGTCACCGGCTCCGCCAAGTTCAAGCGACTCATCAAGGAGGGGCTCTACGATGAGGCCCTCGATGTGGCCAAGCAGCAGGTTATGAGCGGTGCCCAGATCATCGACATCAACATGGACGAGGGGATGTTGGACGCCGAGGCGGCCATGGTGCGCTTCCTTAACCTCATCGCCGGTGAGCCGGACATCGCCCGGGTGCCGGTGATGATCGACTCCTCCAAGTGGGAGGTGCTGGAAGCGGGCCTCAAGTGCGTGCAGGGCAAGCCGGTGGTCAACTCCATCTCCATGAAGGAGGGGGAGGAGAAATTCATCGAGCAGGCGAAGCTGCTGCGTCGCTATGGTGCCGCCGTCATCGTCATGGCCTTCGATGAGCAGGGTCAGGCCGATACCCGGGCCCGCAAGTTCGAGATCTGCCAGCGCGCCTACCGCGTCCTGGTGGACAAGGTCGGCTTCCCGCCGGAAGACATCATCTTCGATCCCAACATTTTCGCGATCGCCACCGGTATCGACGAGCACAACAACTACGCGGTGGACTTCATCGAGGCGGTGAAGGACATCAAGGATAATTTGCCCCATGCCATGATCTCCGGCGGCGTTTCCAACGTCTCCTTCTCGTTTCGGGGCAACGAACCGGTGCGCGAGGCGATCCATGCGGTCTTCCTCTACCACGCCATCCAGAACGGCATGGATATGGGGATCGTCAACGCCGGTCAGCTCGCCATCTATGAAGATATTCCGGCGGAGCTGAAAGAGAAAGTCATCGCCGTGGTGCTCAACCTCAATGACAACGCCACCGAGGAGTTGCTGGCCATTGCCGAGCGTTATCGCGGCAATGGTGCGCAAGCCGAAGATCCCCGGGATCAGGAGTGGCGCAGCTGGCCGGTGGGCAAGCGGCTGGAGCACGCTCTGGTCAAGGGCATCACCGACTTTATCGAAGAGGACACCGAAGAGGCGCGGGCCGGGGCCGAGAAGCCGCTGCACGTGATCGAAGGGCCGCTGATGGATGGGATGAACGTGGTCGGCGACCTGTTCGGCGCTGGCAAGATGTTCCTACCCCAGGTGGTCAAGTCGGCGCGGGTGATGAAGCGGGCGGTCGCCTACCTGCAACCCTATATAGAGGCGGAGAAATCGGGGGGATCGAGCAACGGCAAAATCGTGATGGCGACCGTCAAGGGGGATGTGCACGACATCGGCAAGAACATCGTCGGCGTGGTGCTGCAGTGCAACAACTACGAGATCGTCGATCTGGGGGTCATGGTCTCCTGCGAGAAGATCCTGAAAACGGCCCGTGAGGTGAACGCCGACATCATCGGTCTCTCGGGTCTTATCACTCCCTCCCTGGACGAGATGGTACACGTGGCCAAGGAGATGGAACGTCAGGGCTTCAAGCTACCGCTGCTCATCGGCGGCGCCACCACCTCCAAGGCGCACACCGCAGTCAAGATTGAGCAGAACTACTCCGAGCCCGTGGTCTATGTATCGAACGCCTCCCGGGCAGTCGGCGTGGCCCAGAGCCTGCTCAACCCCGAGCTCAAACCCGCTTTCGTTGCCCGCATCGACAAGGAGTACGAGATTGCCCGGGAGCAACATGCCCGCAAGCAGCCGAGATCCAAGCCGGTCAGCCTGGCCCACGCCCGGGCCAACCGCCAGCAGCTGGACTGGGTGAACTATCAGCCTCCCGCCCCCCGCGAACCCGGGGTACAAAAGTTCGAGAATGTCGCCATCTCGGTGCTGCGTCCCTACATCGACTGGACGCCGTTCTTCCTGAGCTGGGAGCTGGCGGGCAAGTATCCGCGCATCCTGGAAGATGAGGTGATCGGCGAGGAGGCGACCAAGCTGTTCGCCGAGGCCAACGCCATGCTGGATCTGCTGGAGCGCGATGGCAGCGTGCGTTGCGCCGGCATCATCGGGCTCTTCCCCGCCAATCGGGTCGGTGACAGCATCGAGGTCTATAGCGACGAGTCGCGCAGCCAGGTGCGCAAAGTGCTGCACCACCTGCGTCAGCAGAGCGAGAAGCAGGGCTTCCCCAACTACTGTCTGGCGGACTATGTGGCGCCCAAGGAGAGCGGCAAGCCTGACTGGATCGGGGCCTTCGCGGTGACCGGCGGCATAGGTGAAGAGGCCATCGCCAACGCCTACAAGGCGCAGCATGATGACTTCAATGCCATCCTGGTGCAGGCGGTGTGTGACCGTTTGGCCGAAGCCTTTGCCGAGTACCTGCACGAGCAGGTGCGCAAGGTGCATTGGGGCTATGCCGCACAGGAGGCACTCAGCAACGAGGAGCTGATCCGGGAGAACTATCAGGGCATACGACCTGCCCCTGGCTATCCGGCCTGCCCGGAGCACACCGAGAAGGGCAGCATCTGGGAACTGCTGGATGTGGAAAACGCCATCGGCATGCAGCTGACCGAGTCCTACGCCATGTGGCCTGGCGCCGCGGTATCGGGCTGGTACTTCTCCCATCCGCAAGCCAAGTACTTCGCGGTGGCGCAGATCCAGCAAGATCAGGTCGAAGATTACGCCATGCGCAAGGGCATGAGCCTGAGCGAGGCAGAACGTTGGCTGGGGCCTAACCTGGGTTGAGACGCGCGTCAGCCAGGCTGACCATCAGCCCCATGAAAACGGCGGTTCCACTATGGAGCCGCCGTTTTACATCTGGATGACAGCATCCGATATTTTGCACTTTTTGTGTGGATTGTCTTGTTGTCAGGATAAACGATTGGCGTTGTCATGGCGCTGTGGCACCTTATACTCTCCCGCCCTATCCTGCCCAGGCACTGCCTCCTAGCGGAACTTTCATGAAGATTGCAATTTTATCCCGTGAGCCCAGAAACTACTCCACTCGCCGCCTGGTCGAGGTGGCTCGTGCCCGTGGTCATGAGGTCGAGGTGCTCGACACCCTGCGCTGCTACATGAATATCGCCTCCCATAATCCCTCCATCCATTATGAAGGGGGCGAGCTCGGAAATTATGATGCGGTGATCCCGCGCATTGGCGCCAGCATCACCTTTTACGGCACCGCCGTACTGCGCCAGTTCGAGATGATGAGCACCATGGCCCTCAACAGTTCGGTGGCCATCTCCCGCTCCCGCGATAAATTGCGCGCCATGCAGCTGCTGTCACGTCATGGTATCGGTCTGCCGGTGACAGGTTATGCCCACAGCACCCATGATGTGCCGGATCTCATCAAGATGGTGGGGGGCGCCCCCCTGGTGGTGAAGCTGCTGGAGGGAACCCAGGGGATAGGCGTGGTGCTCTGCGAGACCCAGAAGGCTGCCGAGAGCGTGATCGAGGCCTTCATCCAGACCAACAACAACATCCTGGTGCAGGAGTTCATCCGCGAAGCCGATGGCGCCGATATTCGCTGCCTGGTGGTCAACGGCAAGGTGGTCGCCGCCATGCGCCGCCAGGCCCAGCCGGGGGAGTTTCGCTCCAACCTGCATCGGGGCGGTACGGCCGAGGCGATCAAGATCACCCCGGAAGAGCGGGCGACAGCGGTTCAGGCCGCCAAGATCATGGGGCTGGACGTGGCCGGTGTCGACATACTGCGCAGCGCCCGTGGTCCGCTGGTGCTGGAGGTTAACTCCTCCCCCGGTCTGCAGGGGGTGGAAGCGGCTTCTGGCAAGGATGTGGCGGGCAAGATCATCGAGTATCTGGAGCTCAAGGCGAGTCGCAAGCACAAGCCGGCGGAGTGAGTCCCCGAGCTGGCACCGGCAATGGGTCAGCGGGGCTCAATAACAGAGGGGAGCTCAGGCTCCCCTCTGTCGTATCCGACACCAGGATAAGGTTCATGTCAGGGCTTGCAGCCCCCGGTTTTCCAGGCGCTCGCGAAAGGCCCGGGCCAGCCGATCGTAGAGATCCGGTGCCTCTTTATCCTCGATGTCGCCACGGATCCAGGGGTTGTCGATGATCTCTAGCAGTACACAATCGCGCCCCTGCTGACGCAGATCCACCCCAAACAGGCCAGTGCCGAGCTGATGCACGGCCCGCCGCGCCATCTGCAATACCCGTTCTGGTACTTCGGTCAGCGGCATGGCCTCGATCCGGCTCATGTCGAGGGGGTGCTTGCGGCGACGGATGCGATTGCCGGGTTCGGGGCGGTAGCGGCGGCAGGCAAACAGAGGAGAGCCGTCGAGAAAACCGATGCGCCAGTCAAACTCGGCCGGGATCCGGCTCTGTATCAGCAAGAGGGCGGAACGACTCAGCCCCTCTTCCAGCAGGCGGACGAGCTGCTGCTCGTCACTTGCCATGGCCAGATCACGCCCCTGGGCGCCGTCCGGGATTTTCACCATCAGCGGCAGGCCAAGTCGCTGCACCAGCTCGTCTACCTGATGACGTCCGCGACGGGTGACCACCATAGTCGGTGGCATGGCCACGCCGCTGCGCACCATCAACTCATAGAGGTAAAGCTTGTTGCTGCAGGCGAGAATGGCGCGGGAGCTGTCGATGACCGGCATCTTTAGCTGCTCGGCCCGACGGGCAAACTCGAAGGTGTAGTGGCCGACGGCCGTTTCGGATCTCAGCCAGAGGCTGTCGAATTCGGGCAGCCGCTCTATGGCGTTGGGGGCGAGGATCTCGGCGTGGATCCCCTGAGCGGCCGCGGCCCGGATGAAGCGAGCCAGCGCCAGTTCATCGCTGCTGGCGCGGCCATCGGCGGGATCTGCCAGTATGGCGAGCTGGTAGCGCGGTGTGCTGGGCTCGGCCTGATCACCGACCAGGGACTGGACATGGCTCAGCATCAGGGCGCGCTCTCCCTCGCCAAGGGCCAGGGGTGACAGGCTCTGCTGTTGGCGCACCGACCAGCCGTGGCGGCCGCGCTTCAGAGTCAGCTCCTGGAGCGGCAGCTGGCTCAGGCCATAGTAGTAACGAGCCAGCCCTGCCAGCGCCTCTTGTTCACATTGACCGAAGATGGCGCGCACCCGGATCCTGTCTTCGTTCTGCTGGGCCAGCCAGCCTTGCAGCTTGCGCCACAGCTTGGCCGGCGGCTGCTGGGGTTGCAGCACACTGATGGCTTGCAGCCCGGGCAGGCAGTGGTGGCCACGGGCCTGAGCCAACAGCGAGCAATAGTAGCCGGCACTCAGGTGATCCAGACTGCGGCAGAGGTTGATGATGCGACCACGTCCCCCGGTCGTTGGCAGGCCATGTTGCAAATAGGAACGGGCGGTCAGCAGGTAGTCGCCATGACAGGGCCAGTCACCCGGCTCCTCGACAATGACATAAGTACTCATATTTTCGACTCCAGGGATGAGGCTGCCGGTATGGCAGTATCCCCGGTGGGCTTCGATGCACCGACAGCACGACCATGGCGCGAGGGGGGACAAGAGGTTAGAGTGCCTAATATGACGCTTTGGTAACTTGTGATACAAGTCGCATTTCTGGTGCTGAAGATAAATAACTCAAACGAGGACTCCCCTGTGTTGACCCTGCGCGCCGCCCGTCCCGATGATCTGGGTGCAATCGTAAAACTGGAGCGTTACTGCTTCCCGCCCGAGGTCGCCTTCGGCCGCAATCGCTGGCACTATCTGCTCAGTCACGCAAAAGGACATACCCTGCTGTTGCACGATGCCAAGGGTCAGCTGATGGGCTATCTCTGCCTGCTGGAACACAAAGGCTGGGATCGATTGGTGATCCAGACCCTGGCCATTCATTGGCGGATGCGGCGCCAGGGCTGGGCCCGTCGTCTGCTTGAGCAGGTGATAGCCAAGGGCAAGGCGCAGGGCTGGGGCGCCATCCGACTCGAAGTGGCCGATGGCAACGATGAAGCGCTGCCTCTCTACCAGCGACTCGGCTTCAAGGCCCAGCAACGACTGCCCGATTATTACGGCCGGGATCAACACGCCCATCGACTGGTGCTGCGATTGCACGAACCCAAGAAGACGGGCGCCGTCGCCATACCGGGTTATCTCCGTGAGCTGTGAGATCTGTCTCGCGACAGCCATCCGCGCCAAGCTGGGTCGCTGCCCCGTCTGCGCCATCCAGACCCTGGTCATCGGCCTGACGGGGTGGACAGCCTGGTGGTGGCTGGGGGCGGACAGCTCGGTCAATGCCCTGACGGCTCTCCTGTTCGGGCTCGCCGGCTCGGCGCTGTTTGCGTTGCACCTGCTGGTTTTTGTCTGGCGCAAGATCAGGGGGCGCGAGCTCGACTGATACATCTACAAGCATGAACATCTTCGACAACCGATTTGAATAGCAGCCAAGGAGGCTCAGATGATTGCAATGGTAACGGGCGCTTCGTCCGGTTTTGGTGAGGCGATCAGCCGCGCGCTGGTAAAAGCGGGGCACAGGGTGATTGGCACTGGGCGACGCGCCGAGCGTCTGGCCGCCCTGGGCGATGAGCTGGGCGACAGCTTCCTGCCACTGGTGTTCGACGTGCAGGACAAGGCGGGCACCCGATCAGCCCTGGAGGGATTGCCCGCAGACTGGCGCGAGGTGGACCTGCTGGTCAACAATGCCGGTCTGGCCCTGGGACTGGCGCCGGCCCACCAGTCGGATCTTGATGATTGGGAGCAGATGATTGCCACCAACATCAGTGGCCTGACCCTGGTAACCCGGCTCTTGCTGCCGGGCATGGTGGCACGCAACCGTGGCCATGTGATCAACATTGGCTCCATCGCCGGCACCTATCCCTACCCGGGCGGCAACGTCTATGGCGCTACCAAGGCATTCGTTAAGCAGTTCAGCCTGAACCTGCGTGCCGATCTGGCAGGCTCGGCGGTGCGGGTTACCAATGTGGAGCCAGGCCTGTGCGGCGGCACCGAGTTCTCCAACGTGCGCTTCCATGGGGATGACGCCAAGGCGGCGACCGTCTATCAGGGGGTGCAGGCCATTCAGCCGGAGGATATCGCCAATACCGTGCTCTGGATCGGTGAGCAGCCCGCCCATGTCAATATCAACAGCATAGAGATCATGCCGGTGGCCCAGACCTTCGGCCCTCTGCATATCAGCCGTGGCTGAGTGCTCCGCCCGATGAAATGAAAAGAGGCACCCTGGGGTGCCTCTTTGTTTTGATGGCCCGGGTTAGAGGCTCATTATCTTCTTGAACTCCTCTTCCGAGTACTTCTTCTCCGTACTCTTGGTGAGATCCGTCATCAGCTTGTAGCGCAGATCCTTGGCCATCTGATAGGTCTGCTCCAGCTGGCCGTAGGAATAATCTGCCGCCAGCCCAAGCGCCGTGGCCTTGTCGCTGGCATAACTCTGTTTGAGGGTTTTGTCGAGCATGGTCACCTCCTTGTAGAGCTTGGCGCTCTCCTTGCTCCAGACGCTGCGCAGCAGCGGCAGATACTTGTCCGGGTTGGTGTTGGCCAGCGCGGTCAGGCTGCGGAACTGCCAGTAGGCGGAGTCATCGGAGTAGCTGTCGCTGCCAGTGCGATAGGGCAAAGGGTAGGATTCCAGCGGGCTGTAGATCGGCACCATCACGGATTCGGCCAGCACGCCGTAGCTCTGCCAGATGATCCCCTGCAGCTCCTTGGGCATCTCCTTGCGCAGCTGGATCACGTGGGATTCGAGCTGCCTGTCGATGCGGATCGGTCGCTCCGCCTTGCCAGCGAGCGGTGTTCCCTCATAGGTGGCGCTCAGCACTTTGGCCACATCCGGCACGGCGATGGGGGCATCGGGCTTCATGAACAGCGGGTATTGCGCCTGCCGGGTGGCTTGTTGGTGGGAGGCGGTCAGCATTT
>NZ_AQGQ01000006.1 GCF_000388115.1 Aeromonas molluscorum 848 | reverse complement strand
CCGGCGCAAACCACGGCGACCGGGGTCTGCGCCAGTTCCTGCAGATCCGCCGAGATGTCGAAGCTCTCCTGGGCGCCACGATGGACACCGCCAATGCCGCCGGTGGCAAACACCCGGATCTTGGCCATGGCGGCGATGATCATGGTGGAGGCCACTGTCGTTGCCCCCATGGCGCGCTTGGCCAGCACGAAGGGGATGTCACGACGGCTGCACTTGGTGACTCTGTGACCGGCGCGGCCCAGGGCCTCCAGCATGTCGTTATCCAATCCCACCTTGAGTCGGCCATCCATGATGGCGATGGTTGCCGGAATGGCGCCATTGTCGCGCACCACCTGTTCGACCCGGCGCGCCGTCTCCACATTTTGCGGATAGGGCATGCCGTGGGAGATGATGGTGGACTCCAGCGCCACGACGGGGTGGCCGGCAGCGAGGGCGGCGGCGACTTCGGGTTGGATATCGAGATAGCTTGTCAACATGGGTACTCCTCCAGAATACGTTCGACGGCGGCCTTGGACAGGCCGGAAAAGACGGTCTCATGACAACCGACGGTAAGGGCGGCGCAGCCGAGGGCAAAACGGGTGGTTTGCGCCATGTCGCTGCCGGCCAGCCAGCCATGGACCAATCCGGCCATGAAGGCATCACCGCCACCGGTCACGTTGTTGACCGGACAGCCGAGGATGGGCAGGTGACCCTGCGTCTCCCCGTCACTATAAAAAATGCCCTGCTCGCCCAGGCTCAGAAACAGGCGCTGCACGCCGGCACTGTGGAACCAGTGCGCCGCCCTGGGCCAGGTATCCGGCCCTTCGATGGCGAAGCCGCACAGCTGTTCGGCCTCGCTGCGATTGGGTTTGAGGGTATGAATGCGGCCGAGCCAGGGGCGGATCTTCTCCACCTTGGCCACCGAGACGGTATCGACAAACAGTACCTGTTCCCCATGGCGGTCGAACAGCCAGTCCAGGGTGCAGGTGGCGAGGTTGGTGTCGAGTACCAGCACGTTGGCGGCAGAAAGAAAACCGCCAAGGGGTGTCAATCTGGCCGGGGTCAGCTCCTCGATGATGCCCATGTCATTGATGGCGCAACTCATCTCCCCCAGGCCATCGTGCAGGCTCAGATAGCAGGAGGTGGCCTTGCCATCGAGCACCTGCACCTGGCGCACGTCGACGCCGGCACTCTGGCTCGCCTCAAGCAGCTGATGGCCATGCTGATCGTTGCCCACCGCCGTCACCAGGCGGGTATCGGTGCCAAGCCGCGCCAGGTTCTCGGCTATGTTGCGCCCCACGCCACCGGCCGAGGTGCGCACCGAGCCCGGGTTGGAGTCCCCCATGCGCAGGGCCGCCCGACTCTGGCCGCAGATATCCATGTTGGCGCCCCCCACCACGACGGCGTAGGGCCCCTCCCGCAGCACATAGCCCCGCCCCATCACCAGCCCCTGTCGGATCAGGCTGGAGACATGGCTGGCCAGGGCCGAGCGGCTGATGCCGAGTCGGGTCGCCAGCTCCTGCTGGGCAATCATGGGGTCCTGGCGCAACAGGGCCAGGATCTCTTGCTCTCGCTCAGTCATAGACAAACATCCATTTACAAACTTATGTCTATAATCCAAGGAAAACGTTTCGATACAATCGGGAGGATGAAAATTTGTCGGTCTGCGCACAGAAAAACACCGGGCACAGGCCCGGTGTTTATTGCAAATGGCACAATCCGCCGCCAGATGGGCTCATGCGAGATTGATCCAGACCAGGTCGCCATCGAGCCGGGTCGGCCAGCTGCGTACCGCCAGGCCGGCGTCATCGAGGCCGCGACCATCATCCAACCCATAGCGCTGCTTGTAGAGGGGAGAGGCCACCACGGGTTCGCCGCCCAGATCCCCCACTATGCCTCGGGAAAGCAGGGCTACGCCCGAGACGGGATCCCTGTCATCCAGAGCATAAACTCGCTCCCCGAGCAAAAAAATGGCCACTTGCAGGCTGCGGGGAAGCTTCTCCAGCGCGGCACCAGGAGGAAGGCCAGGGTCGGCTTGCAGATGTCGCAACCCAGCGAGCAAGGCCCCGATGAGGCTGCCAATGACACCGCATCAGTAGACTGGGCAGAACGCGGCTAGGCCCCTTATAATGGCGCCGCAATCCAGGAGAGCGAGATGAGTGAACAGAACAATAACGAAGGCGTCGAGCCGGCAAGGGACGCGAGCTGCGACTACATCGGCCTGGGCCTGGTCAATCCAAAATCACCGAGCAATGTGGGGGCCGTGATGCGGGCCGCAGGCTGCTATGGGGCCGACGAGGTGTGCTATACCGGCAGCCGCTTCGAACTGGCGCGCCGGTTTGCCACCGACACCAAGCAGATGGTGGACAAGATCCCCTTGCTCGGCGTGGATGACTTGCTCAGCGTGATGCCTGCTGGCTGCGAGCCGGTATTGGTGGACTTGATTGAGGGGGCTACCCCTTTGCCGGAGTTCGACCATCCGGCCCGGGCTTTTTACATCTTCGGCCCCGAGGATGGCACCCTGGAACCGGCGCTGTTTTCCGGGGTCAAGCGGGTAGTCTATATCCCGACCCACGGCTGCATGAACCTGGCCGCCACCGTCAACGTCATCCTCTATGACCGGCTGGCCAAGGCTTATCGGGCAGACTGAGCCCGCCGCTCCTGCTTGAGCCCCCGTAAAAAATCGCGGTAGTAGTCGAGCAAGCGATTCTCCCGGTAGATCCGGGTCAACTCGCCGCTGTCAATGAGGCGAGCTATGCCTCTATCCCACTCTTGCTGCAACTTGAGCCCGGCGTCGCTGTTTGCAAAGATGGGGTAACTTGGCAACCAGCGCAGGAAGACCCGGCTGATGTGGGGCGGCAGCGGGTCATTGGCATAGAGCACCCCGGCACTCAGGTAATAACGGTGCCGCTCCTTGGGCAGCAGTGCCATGGCATCTTCATGGCTGTTCACTTCATGCCAGCGCATCGGCACCTTGATGTACTTGTCAAAGGCCCAACCCCGCTGCCAGAGCACCCGCTGCTGGGCCAGGCTTTGCTCCCCCTGCCAGCTCGCTCGCCACTTGTCGAGCATGAAGACGGTCACATCGTCGGCACCGTCCGGATAATGGGGCCAGCGCACCCCTTCCACCTCATTGAGATAGACCCCCATGGTGATGCCATACCCTCCTTTGACCACCATGGCCAGCGCCCGCTTATAGGGCATCGATTGTGGCTTAACCCGATAACCAAGCGGCTCATAGATGTGCCGTGCCAAATCCAGATAGAGTCCCCCCCCATCCGCCTCGCAAAAGCCGGGCCAATCATCACAATAGACGGGGAGATCCTCAGCCCGAGTCATCAGGGGACAGAGGCAACCGCAGATCAATAGGACTCGTATCAGTATCTGCATTCCCTCTCCTCTCGCCTTCCGGCACCATGCTTTTGATTATGCACGGCTGACCCTGAAGATCAGCCCATTCAGATCAAGGCCGTGCGACCATTTTTCAAATTTGCGAGCCAGTCGCAAGTTATTGCGCGGCAAGTAGGTAAAACTGTAGATGAGATTCATTGGTAGCCCATTTGCACGGCTTACCCCCATAGACAACTCGCGTAAGGAGCCTTCCATGTCTATCCGCACCCTGCTCTGTCCCGTCGATTTCTCCCAGATGTCCCAACCCGTACTGGACTATGCCGTCTTCATGGCCAAGAGCCACAATGCCAGCCTCAAGCTGATCCATGTGGTCGATCAGCTGCATGGCTTTGACAGCTACAAAATACTGCACATGACCGCCATCGAGATCACCCACGAGATGGAGCGTCACGCCAAGGAAGAAATACAGCGGCTCATCGAGACGCTGCCGATCCCTGCCGACTTCATCGTGCGCTTTGGCCGCGCCGCCGACGAAATCGTCGCCCAGGCCAAGGAGGACAAGGTGGATCTGGTGGTAATGGGCAGCCATGGTCGCTCCGGCCTCAGCCACCTGCTGGTTGGCAGCGTTGCGGAATCCGTGGTGCGTCACGCGCCCTGCCCCGTGTTGATAGTACGCTAATGAAGCTAATGAGCGTGCGCTAGCCACTACTGTCAGAGCACCTCTCTCATCTCCGGCAATAAAAATGCCGACCCCGGGGTCGGCATGTCATTGGCCAGGACGCCGCATCAGCAGGCTCAGGGACGGGAGAGATAATCCGCCTGACCCACCCACTTGTAGCTGGTCAGCTCGGCCAACCCCATGGGGCCCCGGGCATGGAGCATCTGGGTAGAGACAGCGACTTCGGCCCCCAGACCAAACTGTGCCCCATCGGTGAAGCGAGTCGAGGCATTGACGTAAACGGCGGCAGAGCCGGCGCCATTGATGAAGCACTCGGCGTTGTAGAGATCATTGGTGAGAATGGCATCAGAGTGGCTGGCATTGTGCTCGCGCATGTGTGCCAGCGCCTCGTGTACGTCCGCCACCACCTTGACCCCCAAGGTCAGACTGAGCCACTCGGTATCAAAATCCTCGGCACCGGCTTCGCGCAGACCGTCTGCATCGGCCAGCAAGCCCATGGCCGTGGCATCGGCCACCAGGCTCACCCCTTGTTCGTTCATGCGCAGCACCAGCTGGGGCAGCAAATCGGCGGCGATCGCCTCATGGACCAAGAGGGTATCGAGGGCGTTGCAGGCAGAGGGGCGCTGCACCTTGGCATTGTCGATGACGGCCAGGGAGCGGGTCAGATCCGCACTCGCATCCACGAACACATGGCTTATCCCAAAACCGCCGATAATGACGGGAATGGAGCTGTTCTCCTTGCACATCTTGTGCAGACCGGCGCCACCACGGGGAATGATCATGTCCACGTAGCGATCCAGGCGCAGCAGCTCGGCGACCAGCGCTCGGTCCGGGTTGTCGATGTACTGCACCGCAGCAATGGGCAGCCCTGCACTGGCCAGGGCGGCCTGGATCACCTTGACCAGCTCCAGGTTGGAGTGGAAGGTCTCGCGCCCGCCGCGCAATATGCTGGCGTTTCCGGTCTTGAGGCAGAGGGCCGCTATGTCGATGGTGACATTGGGGCGCGCCTCATAGATGACGCCGATGACGCCGATGGGCACCCGGCGCCGGGAGAGGCGCAGGCCGTTCTCCAGCATCCGGCTATCGAGCTCTGCGCCGACCGGGTCATCCAGGCTCACTACCTTGCGCACGTCATTGGCAATGCCTGCCAGCCGCTCAGGGGTGAGCAGCAGCCGATCGAGCATGGCCTCGGACAGGCCCGCCTCCCGGCCCGCAGCGATGTCCTTGGCGTTGGCGGCCAATATCGTACTCTGCCGGGCTTCCAGCTCGCTGGCGATGGCCAGCAGTGCCTGATTCTTCTGGGCCGTACTGATGGTCGCCAGCTGATAGGCGGCGCCGCGGGCCGCTTGTCCCAATGTCTCCAGACTCATCTTTCGATCCTTTCATTACTGGCGGGATTGACCCGCCACCTTGATAACAGCAATACCATGTACTCGCGCAGGGTCATAGCCCTACCTTGAGGTTACAGCAGTACCATATCGTCGCGGTGAATGGCCACGGCGCCATAGCCGTAGCCCAGCAGCGTCTCGATTTGATCCGAGTGAACGCCGCGCAGCCGTGTCAGCTCCTCGTGGTTGTAACGGCAGATGCCGCGCGCCAGCTCGCTGCCATGAGGATCCAGGATCCGCACCACGTCGCCACGCACGAAGATGCCCCTCACCCCGGTAATGCCCTTGGGCAACAGGCTGGAGCCCTTGTCGCGCATGGCGGCCACGGCGCCGAGATCGACCTGCACCTCGCCAAGGGGCGGAGGGCCTGCCAGGATCCAGCTCTTGCGCCCCTCAAGGGGAGAAGCCAGGGCCGGGAAGCGGGTGCCGATCCGCTCGCCATTGGCGAGACGCCCCACCACTTCCGGCACCTGCCCCGTGGCGATCACCACATCGACCCCGGCCCGGCGGGCCACATCGGCCGCCTGCAACTTGGTCGCCATGCCGCCAGTTCCCAGGCCACTGACGCTGCCTCCTGCCAATTTACGCAGGGTATCGTCTATGGTCTGCACCTCCTCGATCAGCTGGGCATCCGGGTTGGTACGCGGATCCGCGGTGAAAAGCCCGGTCTGATCGGTGAGCAGGATCAACAGATCCGCATCGGCCAGAATAGCGGCGCGAGCGGAAAGATTGTCGTTGTCCCCCACCTTGATCTCGGCGGTGGCAACGGCATCGTTCTCATTGATGATGGGGATGATGCGGTGATCGAGCAGGGTGCGCAGGGTATCGCGCGCATTGAGATAACGCTCTCTGTCCTCCAGATCGGCGCGGGTCAGCAGCATCTGGCCGACATGCAGATCATAGAGGTTGAACAGATCCTGCCAGACCCGGATCAACTGGGTCTGGCCCACGGCCGCCAGCATCTGCTTGTTGGTCAGGGTCGGGGCCAGGGGGGGGTGACCCAAGTGGGCACGACCGGCGGCGATGGCCCCCGAACTGACCAACACCACCCGGTGGCCCTGGCGGTGCAACGCGGCGCACTGGCGAACCAGTTCGACCATGTGGGCACGATTGAGCTGGGAAGAACCCCCGGTGAGCACGCTGGTGCCCAACTTGACGACTATGGTTTTGTTTTCCATGGAGACGATAAGGCAAAAAGATAGGGGTTCCCTTTATACCCAGCCCCTGCTGCCCTGCAAGGCAATTAACCCCCGCAGGGCAGTCGGGTCAGGCGGCCGTGACAGATAACTCGTGGGTGACCTGCTTCGCGGGGGCAAGCTGACACTCGAGTTGCGTCAGCTTGGTATTGAGCAGCCGATAGAAGAGTCGCAAGGAGCGGTCTACCTCTACCTGATGCTTTTTGGGGAGCGGCTTGTCTATCCAGTTGCCCTCGCCATTGTAGAAACCGAGCTGATAGTGGTACTGGAAGTGGTGATCATCTTGCTCCAGCACCAGCCACCACCCCCAGAACTCCCGCTTGTCCGGCGCCGCCTTGGCGCTGACGCAGACCGACAGGCAGTCGAAGTAGTAGCGACCCTCTTCGCACAGATCTTCGCGCAAATAGGGGCCAATGGCGGCAAATTGCCGCAACAGGCGTTTATAGGTGACTCTTTCTGGCATGTTAACCTCCGTGTTGAACAAGCAGTGCCATCCCATCAACCGAGATGGTGACAGCGTAAAAAGAAGATAATCAAGTACATAGATGTTGCTTGAGCCAAGTTACCGTTTCGTGAAGCGCCTTGTCATAGACCTCCCGCAACGGCTGTTTGTCAAACACCACCGCCTTGCCATTACGGCTGCAAGCGGCCAGTGCCCTGACATCCTGCTCCGGACAGATAAAGTCTCGCTTGTGACCGATGCTGAGGATGGGGACTGAGGTCCGCGTACTCATCAACCCCTGTTTTTTCAGGGAAAACACCTGACTCTTGGTGCGGATCTGCTCCCAGTCGGCGGCGTTGGCACCCAGTCTGTTAGCCAGACTATCACGCATCATGCGCGGGCACTTGGCAAAAAGCGATGGGTCGGCGAAGCACTGATTCACCCCGGCACCGATGCATACCACAGTGCGTAATTTGAACGGTTCAATGAAGGCGAGTCGAGCCGCTACATTGCCCGCAAAGCGAAAACCCACCATGGCAATGCGCTGATGGTCGACCCAGGCCACCTCGGCCAGATAGTGCAGCACGGCTTGATGCAGGCGGCTGGTGTCCTGCACCAGGGGCCAATGTTCGGCATACCCAATGCCCGGCATGTCCAGGGAGAGCATGCCAATACCATTCGGGGCCAGGTACTTGCGATAGAAATTGAGGTAGTCGAGCTGGAGAGAGTCGATGCCACCGCTCACCATCACCAGCGGCACCGGCTTGTCAATGGTCGGCAGGTGCAGGTAGCCCTGGATGTGCTTGCCACGAAAGGGAACCTGTATCTCCTTGAGCGGCACATCGAACAGGCGCCCCGCCTCCCGGTAAGCGAGATTACCGAGCAACTGCGCCTGATCGGCCAGCTCATCGTGTTTGAGATGGGGATAACTGGCGATGGAGTAGTAGCGCACCGCCTTGAGCAAGGCATTGATTGCCTCCGGACGCTGACCGGCTTCGGCAAGGGCTCTTCCCTCCTTGAAGTGACCGCTGGCCTGCTGGCTCCATTCAAAGACCCAGTTACCCGGCACATACCCCTTGATGGTATCGAGCAAATCGGGGTGGCTGCGCTCCCCCTTGCCCATGGCGATCCGGGCCAGCGTCTGCTCCACCTCGACCGGATCCGCACCTTGCCAGGCCCAGGAAGGACGACGCAGCAGACGATACCAGCTGCGCACCGCAGAACCATCGATGAAATCTTCCGTCTCATCCTGTGGTTCAAGGGGGCTGCTGTTCGAAATTGCCGAGGTCTCCTGTACCTTCTTGACGCGGGTAAATAGTTGTTCGGTCAGGTTAATGTCGTCGCTTGGCTTCACAGAATCGTCTCATCGCCATCAATCAGTGACCCATCTTACCCATGTTTTGTCATGGCAGACCACCCCAGACTGGCTTCATGAGACGCGGGCGACGAAACAGGGCCCCCGAAGGAGCCCTGTGTATCAGCAAGACGTGCCGGCAACGGCCGCCGGAATTACTGCTCTTCGCAGATGGGCGTGGTGAACTCCAGCGCCATGTCCCAGGGTTGTTCAATCCAGGTGTCTTGCGGAATGGCGACTTCGAAGTCATCCACCAGCGGCTCGCCCAGCGGTTTGGCGAAGATGGTGATGAACTTGGCTCTGGGATAGAGCTCGCGAATGGCCTTGGCGGTCCCCCCGGTGTCGACCAGATCGTCAACCACCAGCCAGCCTTCACCATCCCCTGCGGTGGTCGCGGCCTTGACCACTGTCAGCTCGCGCTGGTTGTTGTGGTCATAGCTGGAGATGCACAGGGTCTCTACGTTGCGAATGCCCAGTTCACGGGCCATCAGGGCCGCGGGGACCAGACCACCACGACTGACGGCGATGATCCCTTTCCACTGGCTGACTGGCAGTTGGCGACGAGCCAGACGACGGGCTTCCCGCTGCAGGTTATCCCATGACACGTAGAATTTCTTAGGCATGCTATCGATCTCGACAAGTTATTTTAAAACAGGTGAACAGTTGAAATTTATTGCCTGCCAGCGCTTGTCCCCAGGGTGATACCACCTTCTCCTGCGCCAAATTTAGCTTGCACTTAATCCCGCTCGGGCTAAGTGAGCCGGGCTGGAAACGAACAAAGATAGAGGGGCAGTCTGGGCTCGCCATGACGACGCATCGCAAGGGATGGGCATGGACAGGCTATTGGGCGGCTATGTTAGCACCATTTTCCGCTGAAAAGGGTGGCAAACGTATGCCTTTTTATCAGGAGAGCTGTTGATGAGTATCGTTTGATTCCCTTGACCAGTGACCCGCGAGGCGCGAGGTGTTCTGCAAGCTTGCGCATCGTGCAGAGATGAAGCGCCAGAGAGCATGAGAGAAAGAAGAGGTAACTTGCGGGCAAAAAAAAGCAGGTGGAGGAAACCTCACGCCTGCTGTTTTCTCTACTTGAGCCCATGGATGTCGCCGTTGGGCCCTATCGCCTCTTAACGACGATTGACAAAGGCATTCGGATAGCTGAAGCCCTGGGTGTAGAGAGAGGGGGTAAACCAATAAGTTGCGCTACTGCCTGACATATAAACTCCTGATTGCTTAACAAGTTACGAACCTTAATGCGGGCTTTAATCCTTAAGCTGATACTCGGTTCCATGGAGGCGCACTTGCTTTGCTTCGGTTCCTTGGAGGCACTTCTCGTCGTCCTGACGGTGGTGGAGACCACGGAGGACAATTTACCAGCACCATCGCAAAACTCAATATTTTTGTGACTCAAGTCACAAAAATAAATCACCAGATTTCATAGTAACGCCAGCTTGCCAGCCTGGCCAAAGCGAGTGACGGCCATGATTTGTGCTGATCGCTCACAGTTTTACGGGATTGACTGTATTATCGTTACCCTCTTCATCAGGCCCTGGTGGGCCCGGTTATTTCCCGTGCTGGTAAGGAGTCTGACGTGGCACCTCTTAGTTCTCTATCCCCCAAACTGATTTGGCACTTCTTCGAACAGATCTGCGCCATTCCCCATCCCTCCAAGCATGAAGCCAAACTGAGTGCCTGGATCACCGATTGGGCCCTGAGTGAAGGTCTGGCGGTCAAACAGGATACCGTGGGCAACCTCATCATCAAGAAGCCGGCCACACCGGGCATGGAGAACCGCACAGCTGTGGTGCTGCAAGCCCACATGGACATGGTGCCTCAGGCCAATGCCGACACTCAGCACGACTTCGCCACCGATCCCATCGATGCCTATATAGAGGGTGAGTGGGTCACCGCCCGTGGCACCACCCTCGGCGCCGACAACGGCATGGGCATGGCCGGCTGTCTGGCGGTGCTGGCCGACAAGAATATCAAGCACGGTCCGCTGGAAGTGCTGCTGACCACGGATGAAGAGACCGGCATGACGGGTGCCTTCGGTCTGGAAGCTGGCTGGCTGGAAGGCGAGATCCTGCTCAATACAGATTCAGAAGAGGATGGCGAGGTCTACATGGGCTGCGCCGGTGGCGTGGATGCCAATATCCGCTTCCCACTGGAGCAGGTTGCTGCCGCTGAGGGCACGGGTTTCGAACTGCAAGTGAAGGGGCTGCGCGGCGGCCACTCCGGGGTCGACATCCATCGTGGCCGTGGCAACGCCAACAAACTCCTGGTGCGCCTGCTCAAGGCCGCCGATCCGCTGGGAGTTCGTCTTAGCGATATCAGCGGCGGCACCCTGCGCAATGCCATCCCCCGTGAAGCCCGTGCCAAGCTGCTGGTGCCCACTGCCAGTGTAGCTGACTTCAAAGCCCTGGTCGACCAGTATGCCGGTATCTACCAGACTGAGCTGGCCGCCGTCGAGGCAAACCTGACGGTGTTGCTGCAAGAGCAGGATGCTCCAAGCCAGTTGCTCTCTGACGATCTGCAGCGCCGCCTGCTCGACGCCCTGATGGCCTGCCCCAATGGCGTGATCCGCATGAGCGATGCCATTCCGGGGGTGACCGAAACCTCGACCAACCTGGGGGTCATCAAGACCCTCGAGAACGAAGTCTATGTTCAGTGCCTGATCCGCTCCCTCCATGACTCGGGCCGCGAGAGCGTCGAACAGATGACCCGCTCCCTGTTCAGCCTGGCTGGCGCCAGCTGCGAGTTCACCGGCGCCTATCCAGGCTGGGCACCGAACGTCAACTCTCCCGTGATGGCGCTGGTGCGCAACAGCTACCAGACCCTGTTCGGCGACCTGCCCAATGTCATGGTGATCCATGCTGGGCTGGAATGCGGTCTGTTCAAGGGCGCCTACCCGGATTGGGACATGGTCTCCTTCGGGCCGACCATTCGCGGTGCCCACTCCCCGGACGAGCGGGTCCATATCCCGGCGGTCGAGCGCTTCTGGCAGCTGCTGGTGCATGTGCTCGAGCAGATCCCGGTCAAATAAGAGCCAGGCAAACATCATGCCTCGCCTTGTGCGGGGCATGATGTCATCCCCCCGCTATTCCTACCCCTTCCCTGCCTTCCCCTCTTATTCTGGATGGCGAATTCACCGCCGCAGATGCCCTGTTATCCCGCATTTAGGTCCAGAGCCTGCCTGCAACCGCTTTCTGAAAACCTATCCATGAGCCGACTTGCACAGGAAAACCTTTTCCATGAGTTATGTTGTTTAATTACCTCAAAATTTGATCTGCATCACATTAATCGCTAGGATTGCACTGTGACTTGAGTCACAAAAAACACGATAAACAACAGAGCAACGAGGTGAATCATGTTTGAGAACCTGGCCGTACTGTTCCACCTTAAAGGTGCCACCAGCAAGAAAAAAGGCGGTGTTGAAAAAGACACCTACGCCCCGTCTACTCGTAACTATTACTTCCGTTACGGTGCCTAGCCACGGCGACAACAATGTCGTTATTAGCCAACAAAACACCTATAAAAATACCACACACAGCCGCCATGCCATCCGGCAAGGCAGTCCTGCCAAGGCCTTTGTGCTCACGCACCCCCAGGCCGAACCTGAACGCTACCAATGAAGATGGGGCCCACGGGCCCCAATTTTTAATCCGGCTGCAACCCAGCGACTAGCGCCCTGGCGCCACTTGCATTCAAATAGCCTTTCCTAGCGTTATCACTGCGGCCTGCGTTGGCGCCTCCTGGGGCAAGGGGAAGTGGCAGGCCACCTGATGGGCCTCTCCTGCACAGGGCTCGAGCTGGGGGGACTGACTGCGACAACGCTCACCGGCATGGGGGCAGCGCTGATGAAAATGGCAGCCGGGGGGCGGCGAAATGGGAGAAGGTACGTCCCCCGTCAACAAGATACGCTGATTGCGCCGGCGGGGATCCGGCACAGGGATGGCGGAAATCAGCGCCTGGGTATAGGGATGGCGTGGATTACGGTAAAGCTGCTGGGCCGGTGCTATCTCGACGATGCGTCCCAGATACATGACGGCGATCCGATCCGAGATGTGTTTGACCACCGACAAGTCGTGGGCGATGAAGATGAGACCCAGGTTCATCTCCCGCTGCAAGGTCAGCAACAAATTGACGATTTGAGACTGAACGGACACATCCAGCGCCGACACCGCCTCGTCGCAGACCAGTAGCTTGGGTTTAAGCGCAATGGCGCGCGCGATGCCGATACGCTGACGCTGTCCACCTGAGAACTCATGGGGAAAACGATCCGCCGCCGTCTCGGGCAGTCCCACCTTGCCGAGCAGCTCTCGCACCCACAACTGGCGCTCACTGCGGCTCCCCTTGCCGTGAATAATGAAGGGCTCCTCCAGGATCTGGCCCACGGTATGGCGACCATTGAGGGATTCCGCAGGATCTTGAAAGACGATCTGCATCTCCTGGCGCAAGGAGCGCATCTCCCGGGCACTCAGCGCCGTGATGTCCCGCCCCTCGAAACAGATCTGCCCCGCCGTCGGCTCGAACAGCTTGAGCAAGGAGCGCCCAAGCGTCGACTTGCCACAGCCGGATTCCCCTACCAGACCCAGCGTCTCCCCTTGCTTGAGATCGAAGCTGATGCCATCCACCGCATAGACGGTGTACTTTTTCTGCAACAAGCCTCCGCCCATGACGAAGTGCTGCTTGAGCCCTTTGACACTCAACAGTGACGTCATACCCGGATCTCCTTCCAATGGTGGCAAGCCACGGCGTGCCGGTTGTGGAGCAACTCGATGGACGGAACCTGGCTCACGCAGATATCGCTGGCATGGGGGCAACGGTTGGAAAAACGGCAGCCAGCGGGCATCTCGGAAAGCGCCGGCACCTGGCCCTTGATGGTGTTGAGCAACGTCTTTGGTTCATCCTCCAAGCGAGGAATGGAGCTCAGCAGACCATGGGTATAAGGGTGATGGGGCTGCTCGAACAGGTCGAACACCTGGGCTCGTTCCACCGCGCGCCCGGCATACATGACCACCACCTCGTCGCACAACTCGGCCACGACCCCGAGATCATGGGTGATGAAGAGGATGGCCATGCCAGTCTGGGCTTGCAACTCCTTCATCAGCTCCAGGATCTGGGCCTGAATGGTGACATCCAGCGCCGTGGTCGGTTCGTCGCAGATGAGCAAATCTGGCTCGCAGGAGAGTGCCATGGCGATCATCACCCGCTGGCGCATACCGCCAGAGAGATTATGAGGATAGACGTTGAACCTTGTCTCGGGCTCCGGCATCCCCACCTTGCGCAGCATGGCGATGGCAGCATCGAAACGCTGGGCCTTGCTGTACTCTGGCCTGTGCAGGGTGAATACCTCCACCAGCTGAGCGCCTATGGTTTTGACCGGATTGAGCGCGGTCATCGGCTCCTGAAAGATCATGGAGATGCGATTGCCGCGCACCTTGTACATCTGCTGCGGACTTAAACTGAGCAGCTCCTCGCCCTGAAACCTGATGGAACCAGCCACCACCTGACCATGGGGCTTGGGCAGCAGCCCCATGATGGCCAGGGAGGTGACGCTCTTGCCACAACCTGATTCGCCGACGATCCCCAAGGTCTGGCCCGCGGCGACCGAGAAGCTGACGCCGTCCAGCACCTTGATCTTGCCATCATCGACGCTGAACTCCACCTCAAGATCCCGAACCTCCAGGATAGGCTGCTTGCTTATCGACATCTGACCGCCCCTCTCAACTGCGTGCATAGGTCTTGTCGACCATGTCTTGCGAGGGCAGGCTCTCGCCCGCATCCCTGGCCTTGCTGGTCTCTTCCTCTACCTTGGGATCGAGCCAGAGCAAGCCGCCACTGCTATAAGGGTAACCGTCCATGGGCCAATAGAGCAGATCCGGGGAGTTTCGAGTGGCAGGCACCTCGGGCAGCATCACATAACGCCAGGCACTGGCCCGCACATAGTTGAGCTGGGCACCAGGCACGAAGATGGCGAGATCATAGATGCGCTGCTGAATTTGCTGGGAGAGCGTGGCACGCTTGTCGGTGTCGAACTCGCTGCCATAGGCATCGATCAGGGCATCGAGCGCCTTGTCAGCCACATTGAAGAAGTTGTTGGTCTGCGACTTGTTGGCATTATCCGAGTGGAAGAACTCCCAATATTGCGGATAGAGGCCACCGCCCCCCCAGCCAAGCCAGGCCGCCTCGTGTTTCTTCTCCAGCATCACCTTGAAGCCGGTGGCGCCATCGACCAGGTTGAGTTCCAGATCCAGACCCGCCTTCTTGGCCTCCTCTTTGAGCGCGGTCAGACGCTTGGTGTGCTCCGAGGTGGCATAGGTGATGGCCAGACTGAGCCGCTCCCCCTTGCCATTTTGCAGTATTCCATCCGGCCCAGCCTGGTCGAAGCCGCCCTTGGCAAAGTAGTCTCGGGCCTTGTTGATGTCATAGGTACGCTCGGGCAAGGCAACATCGGTAAAGGCACCAAAGCCTGAATCAAAGGTGGTGGAGCGCTGATAGTCGCCATAGAGCACTGTCTTGATCATCTTATCGATGTTGAGGGCATGCTGGATGCCGAGCCGGACATTGATATCGGCCAGCTTGGGATTGGCGATATTGAGGTGCAGCCCCTGGGCACCCTGCTTGGTGTCCGTCATGGCCATCACCTTCTTGACCAGCCCCTGCTTGTACTCCTGGGTGTTGGCCTTCTCGTGCCACCAGTTCGGCAACAACATCTCGAAGCTGTCGAACTCCCCCTTCAGGAAGTGGCGAAAAGCGATGTTGCGATCACGAATGACCTGCACCTTGATGGTATCGACGTTGAATCTGTGCTGGTTGTAACGATCGCTTTGGGCCCACCACGCCTTCTGTTTGCTGAAGGTGACTGACTTGCCCTTCTTGACCTCTGTCATCACATAGGGCCCGGTGGTCGGCACCACGGCCCAGTTGTACTTCTTCACCCAGTTCTCATCGAGGGTGTAATAGTGCTTGGGCTGGGGCCACAGCTCAGTGGTATTGAGCAAGTCGAGTTTGGCCTTGGGGTTACCGGCCTTAACCAGAATGGTGTGGGCATCAATCTTCTCTACCGCCACCACCTCAGTGGTGTAGTAGTTGTTAAACCAGGGGCCCTTGATGTGCTTGGATCGCATCATCTCGTAACCAAAGGTGTAGTCATCGGCGGTGACCGGCTTGCCATCAGACCACTTGGCCCTCGGATCCAGCTTGAAATAGACGGTCTGATTGTCCGGTGCTATGGCCCACTGGGTCGCCAGCGACGGGATGGGGTTGCCGGTATTGGGATGAAAACTGATCAGGCGCAGCTGGTTGTCCAGGATAAAGGAGCGAAACGCGCCGTTGGAATCGGGCCCCACGGTGCGAAACGTCAGCGGAAAACTGTCCACAAACATATTGAAGGTGCCGCCCGGCAGCGCCTTGGCAGAAGCAAACTGGGGATCCTTGTCATTGGTCTCCCAGACAAGGCCTTGGGGCAGTGTCGCCGCCCACACCCATTGCCCGTTCACCAACAGGAAGAGGGCCCCTATCCATTTCATCTTGTTGTTCATCTTGATCTCCTGGTCACTGCATCCCTGCACGGGGCACTGATTGATAACGGGTAACATTCACAAGGTGCGCCCGCCTCTTGCACAGGCGTGGCGACCACTCATTGATAACGGGTAAATTTGCGAGGATCGAAGGCTTCACGCACCGCTTCCCCGATGAAGGACACCATGATGAGCACCAGACTCACCGCCACCACCACAGAGCTGACAATCCAGATGGCATCCAGATTGTTGATGCCCTGGGAGAGCAGCTCCCCCCAACTGGGCGTCGGCGGCGCCAACCCGAAACCGAGGTAATCCAGCGCCGTCAGGGTCGAGATGTTGCCGACCACGGCGAAGGGGGCCAGGGTCACTATCATCACCAGGGTATTGGGCAGTATGTGGTTGAAGATAATCCGCTTGGTGCTGGCCCCCTGGGCCCGCGCCGCCATGACGTAGTCTCGCGCCCGCTCCTTGTAGGTGAGGGTACGCATGTACCAGGTGATCCCCATCCAGCCGAACAGCACGTTGATGCCGACGAAGAGGCCGAAGTTGGGTTTGGCCAGGGAGACCAGGATCATGATGACGTAGAGGAAAGGCACCTGGGACCAGATCTCAATGAAACGCTGCAAGAAAAGGTCAAACTTGCCACCCAGAAACCCCATCATGCAGCCAATGCTGACGCCGATGAGATAGCTCGCCACCAGGACGATGAAGGCAAAGCCGATGGCGATGCGAAAACCGTATACCAGTCGCGCCAGCACATCCCGACCGCTGGTGTCGGTGCCGAGAAAGTGGCGATCCGCCAAGCTGGGGGCATAGGGGGGATAAACATCTTGCTTGAAGTCTTGCTCGTAGGGATTCCAGGGCACCGGGGGCAACAGCACCCAGTCTCCTTTTCCCGCTTCTGCGAAACGGGTCTGCAACTGTCGATAGTTGGTCTCGTACTGGTAATCCAGCCCGAAGTGCTGACCGGGGATCACGTCACCATAGGTGGGGAAGTAGAGCTCCCCCTGATAGTTCACCACCAGCGCCCGGCTGTTGACCAGCAGCTCGGCCAGCAACGCCAGGATCAGCAGGATTGAAAAGATGATGAAGGAGTAGTAGCCCCGCTTGATTGATTTGAAACGCTTGAGTTTCTTCAGGGTGACCGGATTCAGGTTCATGGTCATTCTCCAAACCGCACGCGGGGATCGACGAGGGCCACGCAAATATCGGAAACAATATTCCCCACCAGCATCAGCATGGAGGTGATGGCGAGTATGCCCATGACGGTAGGGTAATCCCGCTCGACGATGGCCTCGTAACCGAGCAGACCTATGCCGTCGATGTTGAAGATGGTCTCGATGAGGAAGGAACCGCCGAAGAAGACGGTAAGCACGGATCCCAGGTGACTGGCGATGGGGATCAGGCTGTTACGCATGGCATGGTCGGTCACCGCCTTGCGAAACGGCAGCCCCTTGGCCACGGCGGTACGCACATAATCCGCCGACAGGTTCTCCATCAAGCTATTCTTCATGGTCATGGTGAGGATGGCAAAGTCGCCGATGGCATAAGCGATGAGCGGCAACAAGGCGTGGGAGAAGACGGCCACCATCTTGTCCCAGCTACTCTCCATGTACTCATAATCGTCGCCCGGGAAGCCGCCCATGGGCAGCCACTCCAGGTGGAACGCAAAGACGGTGATGAGGAAGATCCCCACCACATACGCGGGCAAGGCATAGGCCATGTAGATGAGCATGGAGCTTAAGGAGTCGAAGCGACTGTTGTGCTTGAGCGCCTTGGCAACCCCGAGGGGGATGGAGACGGCATAACTGAGCAGGAAGGTCGCAAGCCCGAAGAAGGCGGTGACGGGGAGCCGGTCCTTGATAAGATCCCACACTGGCTCGTAGTAGCGGGTCGACTCGCCGAGATCCAGCACCACCAGCTTCTGCAGCCACTCCCAATAAGCGATCAGCATCGGCTTGTCTAGGCCATAGAAGGCCTTGAGTTCCTCGATCTGCTCGTCGGAGAGAGCCTGGCCGCCTTTGCTGCCACTGGAACGCCCGGATTCATTTTGCGAGACCTGCGCCTGCAGCAGCATGCGCTCGACCGGGCCGCCCGGCACGAAACGGGTGACGGTGAAGACCAGCAGCGTGATGCCCAGAAACGTCGGGATGATCAAAAGCATCCGACGTAAGAAATACGACAGCATGGTGGGTTAAACCTCGTCCTTGTTGTTATTGTTTGGTCAGTCATTTCCTGTGGCTGACCTCTCCTTCCTGGCACGACAAGCTGGATTGACTGGCTATTTGACAAACAATCCGCTCGGCCACTGTAAAACCTCTGCAACAAAAATCAAGTAAAACGAACCCTTGCTCTCAGGCCATCCCCTTGCATGTCGCATGCAGCGTAAACCTCTGCACTTTTTTTGCTGAAAACCTAAATTCGAAATAAAAAACCACTAATCAAAAAAATATTCAAAACATTTAAAATTTGTTTTAACCATGTAGAGATTTAATTTAATCGCATAAAAATCAATCGCTTAACAAACAACCTATTAAGTGACTATAAAGAAGCAATAAACGAACACCTCATCTGACCAGTCAATGCACTTATCGGGTTAACCTCACGACCCAGCAGAGTGAAATATCGTAAAGGGCTGGAAAAGTGAGATGAAAACCAGCAAGACCTCATCGTCATTAATAAGTTCAGCATCAAACAAATACTTTGCAACAAAGCCAATTAACACAATATTAACCTTGTATTTTGCGTAATGTCAGAATATATAACCAAGAAAACGTTATGCATTTAATATTGCGCCGCCAAAATGCATGCACTCCCCATACAGTGACCATCAATTGACTCCCGCCGCCAAAACTTGATAAGCCTTACGCACCGCTCCAACGAGGGCGGTTCAGGAAGCAAACAATAAACAACCAGGAAGGATATAAGCGATGCTTAGGAAAAGCAGGATCTCTGCTGCCATCGCGTTCGCGTTGGCGAGCGCTGCCGCAGTAGTTGCCCCCTCTGTCTATGCCGAAGGAGAGGGCCAATCCGTTGAACAGCTGCAGAAAATGAAGGTCACTGGCTCACGCATCTCCCGCGTCGATGTCGAAGGCTCCACCCCTGTCGTCTCCGTCAGCAAGGCCCAGATAGAACAATCCGGCCAGCAAACCGTCGCTGACTACCTCAAGCAGGCTTCCTACAACTCCTTCGGTGGCGTCTCCCCCTCCTCGGGCAGCTCCTTCCAGTCACAGGGCACGGTCGGCCTGCGTGGCCTGGGTTCAGAGCGAACGCTGGTACTGCTTAACGGCAAGCGGGTCGCGGGTTCTCCCACCATGGGTGGCACCGCCATCAACCTCAACACCATTCCCATGGCGGCCGTTGAGCGGGTCGAAGTCAACCTGGACGGCGGCTCCGCCATCTATGGCTCCGATGCCATCGGCGGCGTGATCAACGTCATCCTCAAGCAGGACTACGAGGGCCTGCAGTTCCAGGGGCGCCTCGGTAGCCCGTCTGAAGACGGCGGTGACGAGAAGAGCGGCTCCGTGATGGCCGGGATCACCGGGGAGAAAGGCTCCCTGATGGCCGTCTATGAGCACGACAAAAAAGACATCATCTACTCCCGGGATCGCGACTATCTGGTCAAGCAGGGCAAGGAGTCACCGAGCGCCTATGGCCGTAACGTCGAAGGCATCACCGGTGTCGATGGCAATGGCGATGCCCAGTGGACATATGGTCCCCTGGCAGGCGCCACGGATGCCAACGGCACCTGTAAAGAGCCCTTCACCAATTTCGATGGTGGCTGCAACTATGACTACGGTCAGGTCGCCGCCAAGACGGCTTCGCGCAGCCGGGATACCCTCTACCTCAACGGCCGTTACCATATCAACGACAGCGTCGATTTCGTGCCGCAGATAGTCGCCTCCCGGGTTGAGAGCTTCGGGCGCTTCGCCCCGGCAGCTGGCGCCTTTACCGTGGATGCGGCCAACCCGAAAAATGCCAACTTCTACAACCAGAACGGCCTGGATGCCAGCGCCACCCAGAGCTTGGGCGAGGCCGCCTACGTCTACTACCGCTTCAACAACGTTGGCACCCGTGACAATCTGGTCACAGATACCACCGGCAGCCTCAACCTGGCGTTCGAGGGCACCCTGCCCACCGAAGCCGTCGGCGATCTGATCTGGAACGCCGGTTACATGTACTCCAAAACCGACAACAAGGAGAACGGTACCGGTTACGTGCTGGCCCCCGCCGCCCAGCAGGCTGTGGCCGATGGCAAGTTCGTCAACGGCGAGTTTGATGCCGGCACCACCGCCTCCATGGCGGCCGACACCAGCCGCCGCGCCACCATGGACTTCTACCAGTGGTATGCCGGTGTGCAATGGGACATGGGCGAGCTGCCTGCCGGTCCGGTCAGCTGGTACGCGGGGGCCGAGTACAACGACTGGGTCTACGCCGACAAATATGATGCCCAGTCCGAAGCGGGCAACATCATAGGCTCTTCCGGCAACTCCTCCGGCGGCGATCGCAACGTCACAGCTGTCTATGTGGAGACTCTGATCCCGGTACTGGACGAGGTCGAGCTGAGCATCGCTGGTCGTTATGACAAGTACAGCGACTTTGGCAGCGCCTTCTCGCCCAAGGCCAGCGTGCGCTATCAGCCCCTGGACAACCTGATGTTCCGCACCTCCTGGTCGCAATCCTTCCGCGCCCCCAGCCTGCAGGATCTCTATGCGGCGAATGCTGACTCGGCGGACTGGGCCAAGGATTACGTCTACTGCCAGAACAACGGCATCTCCGCGGCAGACTGCCCGAACCAGCAGTACACCACGGTCCGTACCTCCAACGAGGAGCTGAAGGAAGAGACGGCCAACACCTTGAACTTCGGTGCCAGCTACAGCCCAGTCGACGATCTGAACTTCTCCCTGGACTACTACATCATCAAGATTGAGGACGTCATCCAGCTCAACTCCACCCAGTCCATCATCTATGACGAGCTCAACAACGGCGGTTCCAGCCTGGTCGAGCGTCGCAGTGATGGCAAGATCCGCTCGGTCACCGCACCCATGGTCAACCTGGGAGATCTCAACACCAGCGGTCTGGACTTCAAGGCGGATTATCGCTACGACCTGAACTTCGCCACCATCCGCTATGACTTCGGCAGCACCTACATCCTGGAGTACAAGGAAGGTCTCTACGCCGGTGGCCCAGAGATTGACAAGATAGGCCAGAACGGCAAGCCGCAGCTGCGCTTCAACTCGGGGATAGGCGTGAACGTGCCGCAGTGGTGGAACATGGATACCTACCTGAGCGCGAACTACATCGACTCCCAGAGCCAGGATTATCTCGCCGACAGCGGTGAAGAGACGGGCCACATCGCCTCCAACACCACCTGGAATCTGAACGTCGGGGTCGATACCCCCTGGGATGGCAAGCTGCAGGCCGGTGTGAAGAACATGTTCAACCGTATTCCGTCTCTCGAGAGCGATGGCTTCACCTATGACGAAGACATCTACAGCATTGACGGTCGCATCTACTACCTCGACTACACCCAGAAGTTCTAATCCTTTTGCTGACATCACAGTGAGCCGGCCTTCGGGCCGGCTTTACCCAAGGTCCCAAGGAAGTAACGGAGATAGGGTAATCCTATGAAAACAAGGACTATTGCAATGAAGAAAGCGCTTCTGGGCAGCCTGATATCGGCCGCTCTGTTGACCAGCTTCAACCTGAGTGCTGCCACCGCAGGGCAAGCCGTGGACACTCAGGCAGCCACCGACAATGCCTCGAAAGTGTCTCAGCAAAAGATAGATAGCTACGCCGAAACCGCAGAATCAGCCCTGGCCCAGTACAAGGCGAGCCTGCGTCAGCTCGACAGCCTGCACGTCTATAACGAACAGGTCGGCAAGATGGTCGACTCCCAGAGCAGCGAGCTGGCCTCGATGCAGCGCCAGATAGCCCAGATTGATCAGACCAGCACCGAAGTGGTGCCGTTGATGCTCAAGATGATTGACGCCCTCGACCAGTTCGTGAGCCTGGATTTGCCGTTCCAGAAGGTGGAGCGTGAAGACAGGGTCGCCGCCCTGACCCACCTGATGGACAGGGCCGATGTCACCATCTCGGAAAAATACCGCAAGATCCTCGAGGCCTACCAGATCGAAGAGGGCTTCAGTCGCACCATTGAAGCCTACAAGGCCAGTCTGGAAAAAGATGGCGCCCAGAAGACCTATGAATTCCTGCGCGTCGGCCGCATCGCCCTGCTCTACCAATCCCCGGACGGGATGGAGACAGGGGTATGGAACAAGCAGACCCGCCAGTGGGAAGCGCTGCCCCAGGAGTATCGCAGTGCAGTTGAACAAGGCCTTCGCATCGCCAAGAAGCAGGCCCCCCCTGCCCTGATCAAGCTGCCGGTTCAAACTGCGGAGAAAGCATCATGAAAGGACTCAGACTCACGATCGCCTCGCTGATAGCGGGTGCCGCCCTGTTCACCCTGCCGGTCACCGCCGCCGAGAAGCCGGTGGATCTCAATGCCCTGCTCAGCCAAATCAAGGCCGACAGCCTGACCGAATCCCAGCTCAACAAAGAGCGGGAGGCCCGCTTCCTGGCCGACAAGAACGAGCAGGCCAACCTGCTGGCCAAGGCCAAGGCCGACCTGGCTGCCGAAACGGCCAAAGGCGATCAGCTCAAGGCCAGCTTCGATGCCAACGACAAGCAACTCACCGAGCTGACCGAGACCCTGCGCCAGCGCTCCGGCAACATGGGGGAGATGTTCGGCGTGGTGCGTCAGTTCGCCGGTGAGTTCAAGGGCATCTTCAATGCCTCGCCGATGCGGGTCGAGCATCCGGATCAGGCCCCGCTGCTGGCCAAACTGGCCGATAGCAAGGAGCTGCCCTCAAGCCAGGAGCTGGAAGCCTTCTGGACCACCATCCTCAGTCGCATGGTCGATGCTGGAAAAGTGAGTCAGATCCCGGCCACAGTCGTCTATGGCGAGGGTAGCCAGGCCGATAAAACCGTCACCCAGATTGGCGAGTTCAACACGGTTGCCGATGGCAAGTACCTGAACTTCGTCCCCGAAACCGGCAAGTTCGAGGAGCTCTCCCGTCAACCGGACAGCAAGATGACCTCCCTCATCGCCGACTTCGAGAAAGGGGGGGCCGGGCTTGAACCCATCTACGTGGATCCCTCTCGCGGCGTCATCCTCTCGCTGCTGGTGCAATCCCCTACCCTGGCCGAGCGTATCGATCAGGGCGGCGTGGTCGGTTACGTCATCCTGGCGCTGGGCGCCGTTGGCTTGCTGATCGCTCTGTTCTGCGGTGCCCGTCTCTCCCTCATCGGCGGCGCCATGCGCAAGCAGATGAAGTCGGACGCCATCATCAAGGGCAACCCGCTGGGTGAAATGCTGACCGCCTATCAAGGTCACAAGGGCGACAACATCGAGGATCTGGAGTCCAAGCTCGACGAGGTGATATTGCGCAATGTGCCGACCCTGGAGAAGGGCGTGGGCATCATCAAGCTGATCGCCTCGGTCGCCCCCCTGCTGGGTCTGCTGGGTACGGTAGTCGGCATGATTGCGACCTTCCAGGCCATCACCCTGTTTGGTACAGGCGATCCCAAGCTGATGGCTGGCGGCATCTCGGAGGCCCTGGTCACCACCATGCAAGGCCTGGTGGTCGCGGTGCCCATGCTGTTCCTCTACACGGTGGTACAGACCCAGAGCCGTCGCCTGATCCAGGTGCTGGAAGAGCAGAGCGCGGGTTTCGTGGCCCGTTATCAGGAAAGTCTGCACGCCGCCAAAGCCGCAGCCTAAGGAGTCTTCCATGTGGTTCTGGTTGATTGAGGAAGTGGAATCCATCCGGCGCTTTCTGGGCATGGGGGGAGATGTGCTGGTCGCCATCTTCTTCCTCACCCTCTTGATGTGGGCCTTGTTGCTCGAGCGCTGGATCTATTTTCTGACCGTCTATCCGCAGCAAGCCAGGGGAACCCAGCACACCTGGCTGGCCCGCAGTGACCATAGATCCTGGTCTGCCAGGCAGATCCGGCGTGAGCTGGTGTCCAGGGTGGCCCTGGCAGTGGACAAAGGGATGCCAGTCATCAAGGTGCTGATCGCCCTCTGCCCGCTGATGGGCCTGCTTGGCACTGTGGTTGGCATGGTGCAGGTGTTTGACACCCTCGCCATCACGGGCACGGGATCGCCACGGGCCATGGCCTCCGGTATCTCCAAGGCCACCATTCCAACCATGGCTGGCATGGTGGCCTCCCTCTCGGGTCTGTTCTTCGCCAGCCGCCTCGAGCATAAAGCCAGGCTCGCGGTCGACAAGCTGGAAGACAGCCTGAAGCACGGTTGAGTCAGGGAATGATTCGGTGGCAAAGCCCGACTTTGCCACCCGCGACAAGCAAGGAGTTTTTGCTATGAGAAAGCGTCACAGCGCGAGCAGCGCAGACGAGGCGGCGATCGATATGACCCCCATGCTGGACATAGTGTTCATCATGCTGATCTTCTTCATCGTCACCACCTCGTTCGTCAAGGAGGCCGGGGTCGAGATCAATCGCCCCAGCGCCAATACCGCCGAAACGGTCAAGAAAGGCAACATCATGGTGGCCGTACGTGAGAACGGTCAGGTCTGGGTCGACAAGCGTCAGGTCGAGGTGGGCGCCGTGCGTGCCAACATCGAGCGACTGCGTGCCGAGAACCCGGAGGGCGCCGTGGTAATCCAGGCCGATACCGAATCCAAGTCCGGTATCGTGGTGGAAGTCATGGATCAGATCCGCATGGCCGGGGTGCAGAACATCTCCATCGCGGCCAACAAAGAAGGCTGATGCCAGGGGTCACCAATGAGATACCTGATATCCTTCGCAGCCGCTTTTCTGGTGGTATTCGGCCTGTTCTGGGGAATGGACAAGCTGGTTAACCAGGATCGCCGGGAGCTGTTGGAACAAGACGACGTCAGCATGGTCGATTTTGTCCGCCTCAAGCCCCAGGAGACGCTGCAAGAGAAGCAGAGAGAACTGCCCAAACCGCCGCCGCCCAAGCGACCGCCACCGCCTCCCGAGATGGAGGTGTCAAGCCCGGACAAGCCGCAGATGCAGACCATGGCCATGGACATGCCCAAGCTGGACTTGCCGGTCAACATCGCGGGGGGCAATGCCCTCGGCGCCTACAGCACTGGGGGGGGCGGCGGTGGCATGGGCGGCAACAACGGCGCCATACCACTGGCGACCTTCGAGCCCATGATGCCGCGCAAGGCCGCTCTGGCGGGCTTGGCATCTGGCAAGGTGTTGCTGGAGTTTACCGTCACCGAGCGCGGCACCGTCAGCAATGTGCGGGTCGTCAAGGAACAGCCCCGCAGCTACGACCTCGGCAAGGAGGCGCGCAAGACGGTGGCCAAGTGGACATTCAAACCGGCCATGGTCGATGGCAAGCCGCAGGCGAGTCGCATGCAGCAAGAGATCGAATTCGCGGTCAACTAAGGAAGGTGGCGATGAACAAGTTACACAAGGGGATATTGGCCCCGGTCGCCCTGGCCGTGTTGATGAGCACTGCCAGCTGGGCCGCCGAGCAACCCTCACTGTCTGACCGTGCCTACCGCGCGGTCAACAAGGCCCAGGAGCTGATTGCCGCCAAGAAATATGGCGAGGCCAATGCCAAGCTGCAAGAAGCCCTGTCGGGGGCTGGCGAGAAGGTCTATGACAAGGGCGTGATACTGCAAACCCTGGGTTTTGTGGCGGCGCAGCAGGATCAATACGGCAAGGCAACCAAGTACTTCGCCGATGCCATTGCGACCGGCGGTCTTCCCCAACCCGTGGCCCAGCAGGTGCGCTACAACCTGGCCCAGCTTTATATGGCCGATGGCAATTTCAACGGGTCTGTGACGACCATGAAGGCGTGGTTTGCCAACCTTGGCAAGGATGACAAGCCAACACCTCATGCCTACATCACCCTGGCCAACGCCCATGTCCAGCTCAAGCAGTATCGGGAAGCCATTCCGGCAGTGGATCAGGCAATAAAACTCTCCGCCGGCAAGGCGCCAGAGTCCTGGTATCTGCTCAAGATGGGGGCGCACTACGAGCTGAAACAGTACAAGCCGGCCACCGAGGTACTGACCACCCTGGTCGGCATGTTCCCGGAGAAAAAGAAGTACTGGACCCAGCTCTCGGCCATGTACATGCAGGCGGGTAATGACGCCAAGGCGCTGGCGGCCCTTGAGAGTGCCTACCGACTTGGCATGTTGACCGAGCAGCCCGAATTGCTGCGACTGGCCAACTACCTCGCCTTCGCCGGCATCCCCCATCGCGGAGCCCGCGTACTGGAGAAGGCCATGAAGGCGGGTCAGATAGATGGCAGCGTGGCCAACCTCAAGACGCTGGCCAACTACTGGCATCAGGCCAAGGAGCTCAACCCGGCCATCGATACCCTGATGACGGCCTACCGCCAGGCGCCCAATGCCGAGCTGCAGCTCAAGATGGCGCGCATGATGATCCAGAGCAAGCGCTATCAGGATCTGGTCGCCTTGACGGGCAAGCCGGCGGGCAATGCCAGCGGCGAGCAGCGGGCTGACCTCAAGTTTCTGACCGGGGTTGCCTATTTCGAGCAAAACCGCCCCAAGGAGGCACTCACCGCGTTTACCCAGGCCGCCCAGAATGGCCAGGTCAGCGGCCGGGCCACCCCCTGGATCAGCTTCCTCAAGGAGCAGAGCCAGGAGGCCAATAGCAGCAAGACCCAATAGCCCCGGAGGGCATTGCCCCTCTCACCTGACCCAGGTGACCTGAACCGCTCTTCGGAGCGGTTTTTTTATAGCGAATATCCGACTATTGATATCCATATTTTAGACGTCTAGACGTAGAAACACACATTGACATAGCCATCCAGACATCTTAGCATCATCAACCATGATGACAGAGCAAACCCAGTGTAACCTCTGCCCAATTTACCCGCCTGTAGCGCCCTGTGCTTTAAGGCTTTGGCACGGAAGAATCCATGATCAAGTTGAATGCCCTCAACAAAGTCTACGGGAAAGGCAGTGATGCCGTACACGCCCTGCGTGACGTGAGCCTGCATGTACCCCAGGGCAAGATTTTCGGTGTGATAGGTGCCTCCGGTGCCGGCAAGAGCACTCTCATTCGCTGCGTCAACCTGCTCGAACGTCCCACAAACGGTAAGGTGGTAGTCGATGACCAGGATCTGACCGCCCTCAGCGACGCCGAGTTGACCTTGGCACGCCGCCAAATTGGCATGATTTTCCAGCACTTCAATCTGCTCTCCTCGCGCAGCGTCTTCGCCAACGTGGCCTTCCCCCTGGAGCTGGCTGGTTGGGACAAGGCCCGCATCAAGGGACGGGTCGATGAGCTGCTAGCGCTGGTTGGCCTTGAGGCCCGCGCCCATGCTTATCCGTCCGAGCTCTCCGGCGGCCAGAAGCAGCGGGTTGCCATTGCCCGCGCTCTGGCTCCGGCTCCCAAGGTATTGCTGTGCGATGAAGCCACCTCGGCCCTGGATCCCCAGACCACTCGCTCTATCCTGACCCTGCTCAAGGAGATCAACGTCAAGCTGGGACTGACCATATTGCTCATCACCCACGAAATGGACGTGGTGAAAGGCATCTGTGATGAAGTCGCCATCATCAGCGACGGCAGCCTGATAGAGCAGGGCGAGGTCGCCTGGTTCTTCAGCAATGCCAAAACCCAGCTGGCCCGTGACTTCATCCACTCCACCATCCACCTGGATGTGCCCCAGGAGTATCAGGACAGGATGACTCCGACCCGGGAGCCCAACAGCTACCCGCTGCTCAAGCTCGGCTTCACCGGAGCCAGCGTCGACAGCCCGCTCATCTCCGAGGCGAGTCGCCGCTTCAACATAGACGTCAGCATACTGGCGGCGGACATCGAATACGCAGGAGGAGTCAAGTTCGGCTTCCTGCTGGCAGAGGTGTTTGGGGACGAGGCCCAGTGTGCGGCCACCCAACAATTCTTCATCGACAACCACATACAGCTGGAGGTAATGGGTTATGTCCGACGCCATGATTAATCTGCTCATCACGGCCCTGGGCGACACCCTGATCATGGTGTCAGCCTCCGCCCTGTTCGGTTGCCTGCTCGGCCTGCCCTTGGGCGTCGCCCTCTATGTGACCAAGCCGGGTCAGATCCTGGCCAACCCGCTGCTGAACCGCTTGCTTGGCATCGTGGTCAACATAGGCCGCTCAGTGCCCTTCATCATACTGCTGGTCGCCATCATACCGCTGACCCGGCTCATCGTCGGCACCAGCATCGGCACCATAGCCGCCATAGTGCCGCTGACCATAGGCGCAATCCCCTTCATCGCCCGTCTGGTGGAAGGGGCCCTGATGGAAGTGCCGGATGGCTTGCTCGAGGCGGCCAAGGCCATGGGTGCCAAGCCATTGCAGATCATCACCAAGGTGTTGCTGCCAGAAGCCCTGCCCGGCATCCTCAACAGCGTCATCATTACCCTCGTCACACTGGTGAACTACTCCGCCATGGCCGGTGCCATCGGGGGCGGTGGCCTGGGAGACGTGGGCATACGTTACGGCTATCAGCGTTTCGACCCGACCGTCATGCTGGTAACAGTGGCCATTCTGGTCGTACTGGTTCAACTCATCCAGAGCGCGGGTGAGCGTCTGGTCAAGCAATGCGATCATCGCTGAGCATCGATTTCTAAACAGGAGGTTTTTATGAAATTAGGTATTAAATCCATCGCGGCGGCCCTGCTGGCTGGTCTGGTTCTGACCGCTTGCGGCCAGAAAGAAGAGAGCAAGACCCTGAAGATAGGCGCCATTGCCGGTCCCGAGACTGAACTTATCGAGACCGCAGCCAAGATCGCCAAGGAGAAATACGGCCTGAACGTCGAAGTGGTGACCTTCTCCGACTATGTCACCCCCAACGTGGCCCTGAACGATGGCAGCATCGACATCAACGCCTTCCAGCACAAGCCGTACCTGGATGCCCAGATCCGTGATCGTGGCTTCAAGCTGGTGCCGGTCGGCAACACCTTCGTCTACCCGATTGCCGGTTACTCCAAAAAGATCAAAGCGCTGAGCGAACTGAAAGATGGCGACCAGATTGCCGTCCCGAACGACCCGACCAACCTCGGTCGCTCCCTGATCCTGCTGGAAAAACAGGGTCTGCTGACCCTGAAAGAGGGCGCGGGTCTGGAAGCGACAGTGCTGGACATCACGGCCAATCCGCGCAACTTCAAGATTGTTGAGCTGGAAGCCGCTCAGCTACCGCGCTCCCTGGAAGATGTCTCTCTCTCCATCATCAACAACACCTTCGCCGGTCAGATTGGGCTGACCCCGACCCAGAATGGTCTGTTTGTTGAAGATAAAGAGTCCCCCTACGTCAACCTGATCGTCGCCCGTGAAGACAACAAGGATGACGAGAAGGTCAAACAGTTCGTCCAAGCGTTCCAGACCGATGAGGTCTACCAAAAAGGCATGACGTTGTTCAACGGTGGACTGGTCAAAGGCTGGTAAGTCACCCGCCACACCAGCAAAAAAGGCCACGTCAACGTGGCCTTTTTTATCTCTGCCGCTATCATAGCCTCGGGCACGATGACGATAAGAAATAAGAAACATGAAACTATGGTATCTGGCCTATTGCAAACCCAAGGAAGAGGCGCGCGCCCGAGTCCATTTGGCAGCTCAAGGCATTGAATCCTATTACCCCATGGTGGAAGTCGAAAAGCTGCGCCGTGGCAAACGCGTACCGGTGCGCGAGCCCATGTTCCCGAACTACCTGTTCATCTACGTGGACCTAGAAGAGGTGACCCCCGTCACCCTCAAATCGACCCGGGGCATCAGCCGCATCATCCACTTCGGTCGGGAGTGGACCCCCATCAGCAGTCAGCTCGTCTATCAGCTGATGAGCAAGGATGACAGCGATGAGGCGAGAGCCAGCTACGCTTGCCTGCCGAGCCAGGGCGACAAGGTGCTCATCGAGTCAGGCCCCCTGGCCGGATTCGAGGCAATCTATCTGGAGCCGGATGGCGAGAAGCGGGCTATCTTGCTGGTCAGCCTGCTCAATCAGGAAACCAGCAGCAGCTTCGACAACCCAGGCCTTCCGGCGTCTGAACTGAGCTGGCTCCCGATGGCGAGAAGCGCACCCTTCTTGCTGGTCAGCCTGCTCAATCAGGAAACCAGCAGCAGCTTCGACAACCAGGCCTTCCTGCGTCTGGACTGATAGGGTTCCCCGCCCGGAGCACGTAAGCAGACAATGCAAAAGGCCCCGCAACCTGACAGGCTGCGGGGCCTTCTTATCGATGGTCACGTCATTGCAGTTCGAAGCGGCTGATCGCCCGACTCAGACGGCCCGTGTCTTGAGACAGGCGGGCGACGATGGCCTCCCCCTGCTGGCTATGGCGGCTTGACTGGGCGCTGAGTCCGGCTATCTCCTCCACAGTGCCGGCCACTTCCCTGGCGGTGCGCGATTGCTGCTCAGTGGCCGTGGCTATGGCGGCAAGCTGCTCGCACAGCGCCTGTACCTGGCCGATGGCCCCCTGCAAGGTCTGACTGACGCTGCCGACCGCCCGGCTCCCCTCCTCCACCAGCAAGGTACCACCGCTCACCGTGGCCACGGTCTGACGGGTCTGCTGCTGGATGCTGGCGATGGTCTGACTGATCTCGGCGGTGGACTGGCTGGTACGGCTGGCCAGCTGGCGCACCTCATCAGCCACCACGGCGAAACCTCGCCCCTGCTCCCCGGCCCGCGCCGCCTCGATGGCGGCATTAAGGGCCAGCAGATTGGTCTGCTCGGCGATGGTGGCGATCACCTCGGTGACTCTGCCCACCTGCTCGCTTTGCTCGCTAAGCCTCGTCATGGCGCCATTGGCCTCGGCTATCATGGCCGCGATGGCGCCCGATGGTGTCCACCATCTGGCCAAGTGCCTGCTCCCCCGCCCGGCTTTGCACTTCGGCATCTGCCGCGGCGCGAGCAGCTTGGGCTATATTGCCCGCCACATCCTCACTGGTGACAGAGATCTGTTCAATGGCGGCGGCGACACTATCCACCCGCTGATGCTGGCTGGTGAGATCCTGCACTATGGTGCGGGTCGTGCTGCTCACGTCACCACAAGCGCCCTCACCCGGTTGACCGCCTCCTGAATATCGGCCACCAGCTGGCGCAATTGGGCCGACATCTGGTTGAGAGAACCGGTCAGCCCACCCAGCTCATCCCGGCGATGCAGCGGCAATGGTTCGGCGGGCAAGCAGCCGGATGCCACCAGACTGGCACGGCGCTCGAGCAGCCGGATGTCCGTCGTCAGATGGCGGCTGATCCAGAGCGCCACCAGGGTACTGAGCAGCAAAACCGCCAACGTGGAGACAAGCAGCATGGTGCGAATGCGACTACTGGCGCCATCCATCTGCACACCCATTCGCTCCACCTCGGCATGGGTCTGACTGACCTGCTCCGCAAGCTGAGCGGCCAGCTCCTGCAGCGCCGGTTCTATCTCTTTGGCCATCAGATAGTTGGCTCGGTTCCAGTCCGGTGCCTGACGCTTGGCGATCACCTGCTCGACCAGGTCACTGAAGGGAGTCGACATCTCCTCGAACAGATCCCAGAGCCTCTTTTGCGCCTCGGTGAAGTCGGCAGCCTGCCCCTTGATCTCCGCAACCCGTTGGCGATGGAACTGGTAGTAATCCTGATACTTCTGACGATAGTCCCCCTCCCCCGAGATGAGGTAGTCGCGCAGTGCCGAGAGAGCATTGGAGAGACCGTTATAAGCATCACCTACCTGTTTGAGCAGGCGGCGTCTGTCTCCGGACAACTGGCTCTCCTCGCTCGCCACCTCCTCGTTGGTGAACGACTGCAACTGATCGAGGGCCGCCTCCGCCAGGGGGCCCGCCTCCTGCAACATCAGGGTATGGGCCGGCAAGTTGTCGTCGGTATGGGCCAGCTCCCACAGCTGTTGCTGACTCAGCTTGAAGGCGGCCAAGCGCTCACCCAGCGCCGGCGCCATGGTCTGCCCCTCGATAAGCTGCCAGGCAGCTTGCCACTCTTGCTTGAGCCGCTGCGCCTGACCGGGATCCTCACCGAGGATGAGATAACCACGCAAGGCTGAGACGGTGGCCACCAACGCTTTCTGGCTCGCCTCATCTCGCTGCAAGGCGGGCAGGGCTTGGTGCATCAGTGCCTGCTCCGAGGCACCTATCTTGTTCTGTTGATGATGAATGAGTACCGCTGATAGCAGGATCAGCAGATTGACAAAGCCGAAGGCGAGTAACAGTTTTGCGGCAATTTTCATGAACATCCTTGTTCCGGGGAGAGCGCTTGAGCGCTGAGTCGATGAGTCTGGCGACCAGGGGATGCCACCTGTAGCGACCTCTACTGATGGCTGGGTGGATCCTTGCCAACCAGGTTCGAGATTATCACAGACACTGCTGGCAGGGGCAGCCACTGGCCTCACTAGCAGATGGCCCTTTAGGACTTATCGGACGTGGGGCTAGGGTTCATGAGGAGAAATACCGGGGAAGAGTGGGTGACTTTCGGCGAAACGGGCCCCTGGGGGCCCGCTGTTAGCCGGGATGGGGACCTTGCCCCCATCCATCAGGTTATTCGATTCCCAAGCCGGTAATCGGTTTGGTATTCCCGCTCGCGCAGGTGGGAAACCTGCACGGCCTCTCCTTCCAGCCCAATGTCTTTGAGCAGGGCGGGCGAGAGATTGAGCAGGGTACGGCGCTGCTCGATACGGGTGATACGAAACTCGATGAGGCGCGCAGCGCCACGCAGCAGGGTCAGTTCGATAGACATATGATCTCTCCGTTTGAACGTTGCAGTTCTCCCGAAGAGCGGGGAAATTCACCCGGCGGAAGAACCGCGGGTGATAAATAGTGACAGTGTTACCTGCCCACTCCACGCGGCAAAAGGGTACGAATGGACACACGGTCAGTGCCGTGTCGAGTCGCAACGTTGAACATTGACTGTTGCATATTCGTCTCCTTAGGGTGAAAAGTGGAACAAGTGTCGAGAGTGTAAAAAAGCAGCGGATTCAATTCAACTATCCCCCTTGCTCTCACCCCCATCTGGGGAGGGTGACCACTTCAGCCTGTCACTGCGGGATAACCACTTCAGATACCGGAGAGCAGCCGGTACTCCTCCAGCACATAGGTATCCGTCATGCCGCTGACGTAATCGAGCAGCAGCCGCATCCGGTAGTACCACTCCTGCTCGGTGCGGCGCTGAAAGCGGGTGTCCGGGTGCGCCACCGCCAGGCGGTATGCCTTGAGATGACGCGCCGACAAGCGGTGGAACAGGCGGCGGGCGAAGAAGAGTTCGGCTCCCCCCACCCCTGCCAGCAAGCGTTCAAACTGGGGCTCGGGCAGGGCCAGCAAGCAGGAGTAGGTCGACAACACACCGCGCAGGGCGGCGTAGCCTTCGAGCTCCAGCGCTTCCACCTCCGGGCGCATGAAGACCTGTTCACGGGCCACTTGTTTCAGGGTCTCGAGCACCCGCGCCGCCGGGGCCTGACCACTGAGTAGCGCATGGGGATAACTGCCGCAGAGAATGGCATCATGCTCGGCCAGATAGGTCTGCGCCGCCAGGGCCACCAGATCATCGGTCAGTCGCTGCCTAAAGTGGGGGAAGAATCCCTCGGGAGCCTGCCGGGACGCATGCAACAGGGCCTGCATATAGTCTCCCTCATCCGCCCGGGCCAACGCGCGCCTCAGCTCGCTCTGACTGAGAATGCGTCTATCCACCGCATCTTCGAGATCTGCGATGCAATAGGAGATGTCATCCGCCGCCTCCATGATGTAGACCAACGGATGGCGGCAACCAGGCGCCAACCCCAGGCTCAGACTCAGCTGTGCATAGAGGGGTTGTTCACTGAAGAAGATGCCACGCTTGGTCGCCCAGCCGTGGTGCTGGGCGAGCCCCCCGGCGTGGCTGAGCTGCTCCGGATACTTGCACAAGGCCGCCAGCTGGCCCAGGGTCAGGTTGAGTTCATGCAGGCTGTGCACCAGACGCAGGCTCTGGGCATTGCCATCAAAGCCGAGCAGATCCGCTCGCAATAGCGGCCACTGCTCGCTCCCCTGCCCCACGGCGGCAGCAAACAGCGGATCGAGCTGTTCGCCGAGCCACTGCCCCATCACCTGCTCGCCAAAATGGCCAAATGGCGGGTTGCCCACGTCATGGAGCAGGCAGGCCATCTCCACCAGATTGATAAAAGACCAGGGACAGACGGCATCAGGGGGCAGTGCCCCTAAAATCTGGCGGCTGATCTGACGGCCCGTCTCCTGCACCTCCAGGGAGTGAGTCAATCGGCTACGCACCGATGCCTTAACGTCAAGAGGGAATACTTGAGTCTTCTGCTGCAAGCGGCGCACCGGCGCCGCCTGCACGATGCGAGCCCGGTCAAACTCGGTCGCCGCCAGCAGGCTCTCCTCCCCCTGGGGCAAAACACGGGGGTGGATGCGCAGGGCCGGGATCAGGGTCTGGTACATGGGATTCACTCCTGCAACCAAGTGCGTAGTCGGGCTATGTCGCCGGGATAGGCACGGCGCAGCGATTCAATCCAGTCTTCCACATTCTCCCACCAGGCGGGCTGATCCGGAGTCTGAATGAGCTGGGCCAGTTGTTGCAGGCGGCGCAGGCCGATTGAGCCAGCAGCCCCCTTGATCTTGTGAGCCTCTTCCACCACCCCCGCCTGATCCCTGGCAATCATGTTGGAATCGAGCACCGCCATGTAATCGGGCATCATCTTCTCGAACAAGTCCACGCTCGACAGCAGAACAGGCTTGCCGACGGTGTCGGCGTAGTCAGTCAAAAAGCCCAGATCCAACAAGTCGTTCTGCTGCATCTGCTCGCTGGCGGCCTCGTCCTCCTCATCGGCAAGATCGGCAAACAGGTGAGCGATGACGGCTCGCACCGCCTGGGAACGCAGGGGCTTGTTGATCACATCCTGCATGCCGCGCTCGAGATAATACTGACGATCGCCGGTGACATTGGCGGTCAAGGCCACCATCGGGGGCAGGCTGTCGCCATACTGGCTCAACAGAATGCTGGCGACATCGAACCCCGTCATGTCCGGCAGCTGGATATCGAGCAGGATCAAATCGAAATCATCCGGGTTGGCCATGGCGATGGCCTCACTGCCGGTACGGGCCACCTTGACCTCATGCCCCAGTTTACCGAGCAGGGCGCAGGCAACAGTAACATTGAGCTCGACATCCTCCACCAGCAGTATGTCGAGGGTGAGACCACTGTCGGGCGACTCGGGTTCGCTCACCGGCTCGACGCAGGCGACCTCCAGCTCGGCGGTGAAGCAGGAGCCCTCCCCGACATCGCTGTCCACATAGAGCTGGCCCCCCATGGACTGCACCAGCTGGCGGGAGACGGCCAGGCCAATCCCCGTGCCGGTGGCATGTTTCTGCCCCTCCACCTGATAGTACATGGCGAAGATCTTCTCCTGCTGGGGACGGGGAATGCCGATGCCGGTATCTTCCACCTCGAAGTGCAGTGCCAGCTTGCCCGGGGCTTCGGCCTCATGGGCGAGACAGCGAATGGTGACGCCGCCCTCATCGGTGAACTTGACCGCATTGCCGACCAGATTCCACAACACCTGACGCAAGCGGGTACCATCGGCCATGACGAACTGCGGCATGTCGCCATCCCGGTCAAAATGGAGATAGAGCCCCTTCTGCTCTGCCTGGATGCGTGACAGCGTCTCCAGCTCATCGAGGAAGGCGGGCAGATCGATGGGCGTCGGCACTATCTCCAGCCGGCGTCGATCGAGTTTGTCGAGATCGATGATGTCGTTGAAGATGTTGCCAAGCGTCACCGCGCTCAGGTGAATGGTATTGAGCTGCTGGTGCTGGGCGGGGGAGAGCGGCGTGTCCATCAGCATGCGGCTCAGACCCACTATGCCATTGAGAGGGGTGCGCAATTCGTGGCTGATGGTGGCGATGAAGGTGGTCTTGTCACGACTCGCCTTCTCCAGCTTGTCCTGATACTGCTTGCGCTCCGTGATGTCGCGGCCAAAACCGAGCAGGCCGAGCCGCTTGCCGAAGCGGTCGAAGAAAGGCACCTTGCGCAGTTCGAAATAAGCCTTGCGACCATCGGGATACTCGAGCCACTGCTCATAGGTCATGGGCTCATTGGTGGCGAACACCTGCCGGTCGGTCTCCACCACTTTATTGGCAATATCCAGCTTGTAGACATCAAAGGGCGTCAGGCCGATCAGCTCAGCCTCTACCCGGCCGGTGAGCTGCTCCATGGCGGTGTTGCAACCGGAGAACTGCTCGTCTTCGTTGCGGTAATAGACGAGATCAGGGGAGCAGTCGATGAAGGATCGCAGCAGGGCGGTGCGCTCCCCCAGGTGCAGCTGGGCCTTCTCCCGCTGAAACACCTCATTCTCCAGATCTTCGATGGCCTGCTGACGCAGGGTCTCGGCCCTGTTGGTCTCGGCTATCTGGACGTTGAGACGACTGATGTTCTCCTGCAGCTGGCTGTTGAGTTCGAGGTCGCGCTCGCGCATCTCTTGCAGCTTGCGCACCATGCGGCTCAGCCTTTGCCGGGAGTCCTCGAGCTGATCCACCACGATGGAAAGGAAGTATACGGCCCAGGGAGTGACCAGCAGACCGAAGAAGACGGATCGCACCAGATCGACCACGTCGATGGTGCCGCGCAGAAAGAGGGTAACCCCCATCTGGATGGACACCGCCAGCACTATGATAGCCGCCGCCAGGAACATGCTAAATCGCACCAGCCCCAGCTTGGTCATCAGATCCACATAATACTGGGCCCAGGATTTAATCTGCTTCATCTCGTTGTTTTCTCCCCGTTATTCGCTTTCCAGAATACCAGCCTCAACGCAGGAACGCTTGCCCTCCCTCGCGAGGATTGCGCCTCGCCCCTCGCCTTTGTGAGCCAAGCCCCACTGGCGTCAAGCCAGGGTTCTGCTCTTGGTCAGCGCGCTTAGCAACCCCGGGCCCGGTTCCCGCAGCGTCACCTGACAAACAACTCAGTAAAATGCGAAGCCATGCCTTGGCCAAAACAGCCGCCATTGGCGCAGACAGCAGGCCATCACCGCTCTATAATGCCAGCCGCTTATAGGTTTGAAATGTTCTCGTTTGAGGAGTTAGAAATGCACAAGAGTCTGTTGCTCGGACTGGGCTTGTTGGCCGCAGGTCCCCTTCATGCGGAGATCATCGAGATCCCGGCCCAGTCCGGTTTCTCAGGCTTCCTGCTCGGTGGCATCAACGCCAGCAGCTACGAATCCAACTTCTACAAGGGACATGACAGTCATGACCGCATCGACAATCTGGGCTCGGCCGAGCGCTCCGATGGCCTGACGCCCCTGATCAATGCGGATCTGCGTTACACCTTCGCAGATACCCGCACCCAGCTGTTCTTGGGCAACCTTATCCAGGATGCGGTGCGTTTTGACTTCACCCAGCAGTTAGGGGTACGCCAGCAGATAGGTGACAAGGGCATCATCGCCGGCTCTTACGTGTTCAGTGCCCTGCCCACCGAACAGTGGCAAGATCCCTTCGCCACCGGGGTAGACAGAGAGACCACGGATCGCAGCTCCCGTGGCATGCGTCTGAGCTGGGACAAGATCTGGGGCTCGAATTTCAACGGCAAGGCAACGGTGCGCAAGATTGATATCGACAACGAACACAGCGGCGAACGTTATGGCCACGATGTCGCCCACCAGCTGGATCGCAACGGCCATGAATATGCGTTCGAACTCGGTTATCTGTGGCGCTTTGCCCCGGGTCAGCTGCTTGAGCCTGCCCTGGTCTACAAGCAGGCGGATCTCGATGGCCGCGCCGAGAGCTATGACAGCACGGGGGTGCAGCTGAGCTACGGCGTCAAGGGCAGCCAATGGTCCCTGGTCAGCAACCTCTATCTCGGCCAGCGCGACTACGATGCCGTCCAGCCCATCTTTGGCAAACGCGCCGATGCCAAAGAGTTCGCCCTCGGTGGCTCCTTCTTCTGGCACCAGCTGTTCGGGGTCGCCCCCCTGTCCGGGGTGGTGAGCGCCAGCTACGCCAAGGCCGACTCGGACATCAGCTTCTACGACGCTAACGCCAGCTCCCTGAGCGCCGGTCTGCTCTACAACTTCTGAGCGCTGGCGTCATAACAAGAAGGCCACCCCAGGGTGGCCTTCTTGCATTAGACATGAACCTGCCGCTCATGCTGGCGAGTCGTCGCAGACCCGGAACTCAGAGACCGAGGGAGTCGAGCAGATCGTCATGATCGTTGGCCGTTGCGGCCTTGGGTACGGCGCTCGGCGGCGCCACCTGGCCCTGCTTGGTGAGGGCAATCAGCTCGTCCGGGCTCAACTCTTCCTGATCCCGTCCCTCGTTGTGCAGACGAATGAACTCCGCCTTGTCCATGGCCAGCTCCAGATAGAAGATGTTGTTGCGGGCCGTGAAGAAGGTGACCCGGCGCGATTCCGGGTTGTCCAGGTTGGTATCGACGCTCAGCATGACCTGCTTGTTGAGGGCCAGCATCTTGGGTTGGTTCTGGGTGATGTGCGTCTCCAAATCGCGGCCCACCTTGTGGGTGAAGTTGCCGACAATCTGGTTCATCAATTCGCCCATCACGTTGCTCACCTCATCCGAGGTGTGGGAGATGGCGAGATCCTCCCTGGAGAGGCCCATGCTCAGCATGTAACTCTCGTACAGTTCCATGGCCGCGGCGGCAGAGAAGTTGATCACCACCAGGCCGGAGAAGCCACCATCGAACAGCACGAAGCAGCCGATGTCGGGCTTGAGGCAAGTTTTGCTGATTTTCTGCACCATGCCGGAGAAGCGCACCTGACTCTGGCTGGCCGCACTCAGCACCTTGGTGACCGAGTTGCACAGGCTCAGTAGTACATCTTCCGTGGTCAACACGGTATCGTCATCGGCTCTCGTTACTATCATGGTATCTTCCTGAACGGCGAAAAATGGGCTTATCTATAGCACAACTCGGCTGCACGAACTGCTCCTTGCCATCAAGCTGGGAGCCAGCACCCTCTTGTGTCACTCATCAGCATTGGCCGGGATGAAATTGGCGAGGGTGGCGAGCTGCATCTGCCATGTATCGGCCTCGCGGGCCAAAACTTGTGGTTCATAGGCGATGACGGGGTGCGCCCCCCAAATCGGACCTGGCCAGGCCTTGTCGCCGCTGAAACGTGCCACATGATGCAGATGCAGCTGGGGAACCAGATTGCCAAGGGCCGCCACATTGATCTTGTCAGGGTTGAGGCTCTGCTCCATCAAGGCCGCGACGGCGCAGGACTCCAGCATCAGCTGCTGTTGCTGCCCGGTCGTCAGATGATGGATTTCCCGCAATCCCGCCACCTTGGGCACCAGTATCAGCCAGGGGTATTGACTCTCCTTGGCGAGCAAGACACGGCACAGGGGCAAATCGCCGAGCACCAGGGTATCGGCGGCCAGACGGGGATGCAGTTCGAACATGAAAACCTCGACGCGATGAAGGGGCACTGGAATGTGCCCACCTTACTGCAAGCGCTTCGGCAAGGAAAGCGGGAGACCCGCGATGGCAAGCGCAGTCACTTGACTGCTAGAGCTGGGGCACGGCCCAGCCGATGAAGCGCTTGCGCAGCGCCGGATCTGCCTGCAAGAACAGCTGTTGCAACTGGGCTTCCAGACCGGTGGCACCCTGGGACTGAGGTTTTCCTGCCTGCTCGCCTCCCGCGGCCAGGGCCGGAATAACCAGTGCCAGCGCCGCAGCGCCGCCATCACGGTTGTAATCTGCCAAACGTTCGGACCAATCGATGCCCAGTTGCAGACCCTTGCTGGCCAGCTCATCCTGAGTAAAGGCGACTGGCTGGCCTTGGCCATCACGCAGATCGAGCGTTGGCTCCTTGGCAAAAGCGGCCATCTGCTCACCGCTGTTCAGCCCAGCGGCTGCGACCTCGGGGAGAAGCAACAGCTGACCGCTGTGGAGTTCGATCCGCACCACCTGCGGCTGCGAAATATGATGGGTGTCGTTGTCGCTGCTGGTGCGACTCTCTTCCACGCCGTCATAGCGAACCAGCAGCTGGGCGACGCCCTCCTTCACTGTGGCGCTGTGCTCATCCAGGAGCTTGCCCTCTTGCACCGCCAGCAGCTGAAACGGCGCGGGTACCGATACCTTGACCTCGGCCAGCGCGGCCGCACTCCATGACCCTGCGCCCAATAACAGGGCAAGGCCCCATGCTCTTTTCATCTCGTCATCCATTATCTGTTGCACTCATGGCCCGCTACCTTAGCAAGCCTTTGTGACAAGCAGATAACAGCCCCAAGGCGGGACGCAATGTCCGGGGATCGCGGCTATTTGCGCACAGTGCAGCGGATGTCCTCTTCGCCATAGCGACTCAGGACTCCCTCATCCCCCTTGTTCCAGAAGCTCAGATCCTGCCCCTCATACCTGGCGCCACTGCCACTGCTCACCCCATAGGTCAGCAGAGGGGGATTGGCATCTTGGTTGATGACAGCACTTGGCAGTTAGGTGTCGGCGTAGAAGTAGGCACTCACCTGGACAGTACCGCACTGATAGATGACGGGGGATGGCACCATCATCTGACCCCCTTTTATCTGCAGCTCGGTGATGCGTTGCTGGTAGTTGGTCAGTACGCATTGACGAAGATCATCGGCCTTCCAGCACTCGTTGCGCCCCTTGATCCAGCCCCGCTGCATCGATTTTCCCGCTACTTGTCCTCTGCCGCCATGTCGGCCAGCGCCTTTGAGTAGACCTTGGCCAGCGTGTTGTCGAGGGCCATGAGCCCCGCATCCTGACAGATCAGGGCTTCGACCTTGCCATTGGCTTTGCGGCAATCAAATGAGGGGGCAGCCATTGCCTGTGGACTGGCCAGCAAAACGGCCACCGCCAGCACCTGCTTCATGCCATGTTTCTCTCTGTTCATCTTTCATCTCCCCGCACCGAGTGCGTAGAGCTTATGTCCCTTTTTGCCGCCCGACCTTGCGCGCCCTCAAACCAGATAGTGAGGGCGCTCATAAAACCACGCCTGCAGCAGTTGCTTGAACAGCTTGATCTTGCGCGGCACCCTCCGCTGCTGGGCATGGACTATATGGACGGGATGCAACGCGCTTTGCCATTCTGGCAACAAAAGTTGCAACTGACCTCGAACCAACAGAGGCTCGACCAGCATCAACGGGCATTTGGCAAGCCCCATGTCGGCCACTGCCAGTTGCAGCAAGGTGCTGTAGTGATTAGCGCGAACCCGGCCCTGCACCAATATGCTGACCTCCTCTCCTTCCCTGTTGAAATGCCACTGCTCCCAGGCCGGATTGTGATCCTGAAGCAAACAGGAGTGAGCTGCGAGCTCATAGGGGGTCGCGGGCAGACCATTGGCCGCCACCCAGGCCGGGCTCGCCACCACCACATCCCTGAGTCGCCCCAGAGAGAGGGCGACCAGATTGTCCGGTATCCGCTCCATGGCTCTCAGGGCGATGTCATGCTCCCCCTGACTCATGTCGAGAGCAGCATTGGTGAAATTAAACTCGACCGTCACCCCGGGACAGATTGCGCTGAAACGCTCAAGCAACTCGGCCGCCATCCTGTCTCCAGTGCTGACCGGACACGTGAAGCGCAGCCGACCACTGTCCTCTTCAGTCAACGCCTGTATGTCCTGCTGGGCCTGTTGGGCCAGGGCAAAGATCTGACCAGCCTGCTGATAAAGAGTCTTGCCTGCCTCGGTCAGACTGAGCCTGCGGGTGGTGCGTTGCAGCAACTGGGCATTGAGGGCGGCTTCCAGGGCACTGACATGGCGACTCAGCATACCTTTGCTCACCCCGAGCGTGTCGGCGGCGGCCGAGAAACTGCCTCTCAACACCACCTGATAGAAGCTCGACAAGTGACCTATATCCACGGTAATTAGCTCCAAAATGGCAACAGTGAGTTTATTTTAAGCGCTTTTTCTTCTTTTTTGACGCGCTAATATCAACACATCCCAATCAGGAGTGCAGCCATGAAAATTGTGATTGTCGGTGCCAGTGGCACAATAGGTTCCGCCGTCAGCAACCTGCTGGCAAATCAGCACGAAATTGTCCGGGTCGGTCACAGCCAGGGAGATGCCTTGGTCGATATGACGGATGGTGCCTCCATTGATGCCCTGTTCGAGGGTATAGGCCCCTTTGACGCCCTGGTGGTTGCCAGCGGCAATGTCGCCTTCGCCCCTTTGACTGAACTGAGCGATGAGCAGTGGCAACTCGGCCTGGAGAGCAAGCTCATGGGTCAGATCAAACTGACTCGCGCCGCCGTTCCCTATCTGAACGAAGGGGGCTCAGTCACCCTTATCAGCGGCATATTGAGCGAAGAGCCCATCTACTGGGGGGTCAGCGCCACCACCATCAACGGCGCCGTAGAACATTTCGTCAAGGCCGCTGCCTGCGAACTGCCCAAGGGGCTGCGTATCAACGTGGTGAGCCCGACCGTGTTGACCGAGTCGATGGATAAATACTCAGCCTTCTTCCCCGGCTTCGAGCCAGTGCCGGCCGCCCGAGTGGCTCTGGCCTATCAGAAATCCGTGCTTGGGGTGCAGACCGGCCAGGTGTTCAGGGTCAATGGTTGATACCTGCGACCTCGCTGCCAAGCCAGATCAGCATAAAAAGCGGGCCCCGAAAGGGGGCCCGTTCATTTATCAGCTGACTGCTTTCATCGCCAGCAAACGTTTGTTTTGCGGCGATAAAAAAGCGGAGGATCTTAATCGATCAGGCCGTACTGCTCACGCAGCACTTCGATGATTTCCTGCTTCGGATGAGCGGAGCGCACCAGCTTGTGGCCGATGATCTTCTCGGCGATGCCTACATAGGTGTTGGAGATATCCATCATCACCTCGGTGGGCAACTTGTTGTCCCGAGCCAAGGCAAAACGTTCCGGCATGCGGTGCTTGTTGAGCAGTATATCCGGATCCGGGAAATGATTGAGCAGCCACTGACGGAAACCCTCTTTGGATTTCTCGATGATCTCACCTTCGCGCAGGGCCGGGCCGTCCCAGATACGGGAGCTGTCCGGGGTACCCACTTCATCCATATAGATGAGCTTCTCGCGGCCGGCAGCATCATGGACGTAGCCAAACTCGAACTTGGTGTCGACGAAGATCTGATCCAGCGCGGCCAGGGCATCGCTGATGACATTGAAACCTTCCTTGAGCAGCACTTCGTAGCGATCGATGTCATCCAGGCTGCTGAAGTTGAAGCCCTGATAGTGGCGCTCGATGTCGGCACGGGAGACATTGACGTCATCGGCCTCGGGCACCCCTTCCAGACCGGTCAGCACACCCTTGGTGGAAGGAGTGATCAGGGTCTCGGGCAGCTTCTGATCCTTTTGCAGACCTTCTGGCAGTGTGATACCGCAGAATTCACGCTCGCCATTCTTGTAGGCACGCCACATGGAGCCGGTGATGTACTGGCGGGCAATGGCCTCAATCATCACGGGACGGGCTTTTTGCACTATCCATACGAACGGATGGGGAATATCCAGGATGTGGCTGTCGGCCAGTCCCTTCTCCTTGAACAGCTTGAACCAATGGCTGGAGATGGCGTTGAGCGCCGCCCCCTTGCCGGGCACACCGTTCAGCCCGTCCACCCCCTGCCAGATGCAATCGAAGGCAGAGATACGGTCACTGATCACCATGATGGCAAGGGGCGCATCGGCCGGCACATCATAGCCTTTCTCTCTGATGAGCCGGGCACTGTCTGCCGGGGTTAACCAGTAGACGCTGCGCACTTTGCCGGAATGGACAGGTTTATCGGTACGGATCGGCAAATCGTCATTCACCGCCAATACTTGATCTGCAAGACTCATGGCTTTTAACACTTCCTGTTGTGGGACTAATAAAACAAGAGCACCAAGCCCCTGTTTGTGGGGTTACTGCAATCAAACAAGCGTGCTATCCCCCTTATTTTCAAGGGGTATTGCATAACAAAACAGGGGCACTAGGCCCCTGTTTCTATTCTGCTGTTGCTGCTTTATCGGCCTGGGCCTTGGCGAATGCCTCGGACAGGCTGATATACATCTGGGAAATGGCCCCGGACGACACAGGCTTCTTGTCCTTGTCGAACAGCGTGATGGAGGTCTTGCCCCCCGCCATCTCACCGAGCTGGAAGCGGTATTTATCCTCCTCCAGCTTGAAGGGTTCACTCCCCTTGGCTTTCCAGAAGTCGCTGCCCGGATCCTCATACTCGACGTCGATCCAGCCCAGGGACTGCTGGGTATCCTTAATGATGAAACCGTAGCCAGGCAGGATCTGGTTGAGGCGACGCCACACCTGATCGAAGGATCCATCGGCAATCCAGGCACTCAAATCGTTATTGTCCAGACCGAGCTGCAACGTCATGCCATCGCTGGATTTGTGCTGCTCGCGCGCCTTGAGCTCTTTATCGTAATAGAGGGAGAACTGGTTCAGGGCCCGGGTCGCGTAGCGCTTGGCCTCGGTTGGCGTCAGGCTGGTACTGGTCTCGCCGTCGAGGGTCTCTTCATGATCGATGACCTTCGCCGACATGTTGACCGCATGGCGCTGGACATCATTTTTCAGGACGAACTGGTAGCGCTGGCGGATCTGGTAATCGTCATCTTCTTCACCCCAGCCATCGAGCGCCAAGGTGTTATCGAACCAGCCGGTCTCCAACACACCGGCCTGACGATCCAGCTTCTCGGTCGTGACTTTGTGCTTGGCCAGGAAGTTCATCAGGAAGGTCCAGGCATCATTCTGAATGTCCTGGCTGGTGCTCAGGGCATAGAAAGAGACAGTGGGGTCAGTCGCATTGGCCACCACCTGGCTACCCGGTACCACAGTCAACAACTGGGCGGGGGGACGTACGTCCACATTGGCGCCAATGGCGCCCTCGCGGCTGCTCTCGGGCAGGGCGGGAATATTGAAATCGCTGTTAAAGGCGGGGGTCTGCAACCCGGCAGGTATCAGGAAAGCGCGGCCTTCCAGGCGGGCTTCCTCATACTCAAAACCACGGTTGGCCATCTTGCGTTCTGCCGGTGAGCTGCAACCGGCCAGTACGGCCAGGGTCACCACACTCATCACCAGACGCACTGCACTTCCCTTTCCGTTTGTTTTAAACACTCGCCATCAACTCCGCAGTCGTCAGAGCCTGCGTCATCACCTGTTCTCCCTCGGGGGTGAGGTCGGTCAGCGGCAGACGCAGGGTCGCCGTCGCTATCAATCCCAATCGGGCACAGGCCCACTTGACGGGGATAGGACTCGGCTCGCAGAACAGAGTCCGATGCAACGGCATCAATCGATTGTTGATGTCGTGGGCCAGACCGGCATTACCAGTCAGGGCAGCACGACACATGTCGGCCATCTGGGCCGCTGCAATATTGGTGGTGACGGAGATCACCCCATCGCCCCCTTGCAGCATAAAATCACATCCAGTCGCATCATCGCCACTGTAGAGAAGGAAATCGGATCCACACAGCTCGCGCAGCAGTGGCGTACGCGTCAGATCGCCGGTTGCCTCTTTCAAGCCTATGATCCCCGGCACCTTGGCCAGCCGAGCAACTGTCTCGGGTTTGAGATCGCAACAAGTACGTCCCGGCACATTATAAAGAATTTGAGGCAGACCACTAGCCTCGACGATCGCACAATAGTGACGATAGAGACCTTCCTGGGTCGGTTTATTGTAGTAAGGGGTGACGGAGAGACCCGCGACCACGCCAGTTTGGGCAAGACGCCGAGACAGTGCGGTGGCGTGAGCCGTGCTGTTGGAGCCACAACCGGCGATGACAGGAATGCGTCCGCCAGCTAGGGCCACGGTCCTTTCCACAACGGCGATATGCTCCTGCTCACTCAGGGTAACCGACTCCCCCGTGGTGCCGACCGAGACGATGGCCGAGGTCCCGGCGGCCACATGGTACTCGACAAGGCGGGCCAGACTGGCCCAGTCAACTTCACCTGAAGCCAGCATTGGGGTGACAAGAGCGACAAGACTACCGCGTAACATGGATATTTCTCCCGATTTTCAGGGGCGTAATGGTAAAGCTGCCCCCTTTGAAAAACAAGGGAGGCGGGTGGCAAGCCGTGTTACCATCCGCCACAAAACGGCGCTATGTCCCACAGTGGAATGTCCCAGAGTGGACCCAGGCTCATCCGAGCCGGTCTGCGCCAGAGAAATGAATGGACGAGAGAGGACTTATGACGCATTACCTGGTCGTAACGGCCATCGGCACGGACAGGCCTGGCATAGTAAACGAAGTGACTCGCCACGTGAGTGGCTGTGGCTGCAATATTGTCGACAGTCGTCTTGGCATCTTCGGTAACGAATTTACCTTCATCATGCTGCTGTCCGGTGACTGGAACAGCCTGATGCAGCTCGAAATCAGCCTGCCTCTGCGCAGTCAGGAGTGGGATCTCATCACCATGATGAAGCGCACCGAGCGCCACCACTCCCTGCAATACGACATCAATGCCAGTGCCGAGATCTTGATCCGGGACGAGCCGGGCATCGTCAGTCAGTGCACCCAGTTCTTCATTGATCACGGCTGGGACATCCAGGCCATGCAGACCGAGACCCGGGAGCAGCAGCCTTACAACCGTTTCAAGGCCGCCTTTCAACTCAATCTGACCCGCGCAGGTGAAGTCACCGACTCTGAGGCCGCCTTCTCGGCCTTCTGTCAGAACCTGGGCGCCGAGTCGTTCGAATTCATCATTCACCGCAAGCATACCTGAGGTGGGATCCCCCACCGACTGCCTGCGTCACCAAGGAGCAAAGATGTCCGCCATTGACCCCATCAACCCCTTGTCAGCCGGTGCCATTGCACCCGATTTCACCCTGCCGGATCAAGATGGCCAGCCTCTGTGCCTGAGCGATCTGCGCGGCAAAAAGGTGCTGGTCTACTTCTATCCCAAGGCGATGACCCCAGGCTGTACCACTCAGGCCTGCGGCCTGCGCGACGTCAATGCCGAGCTGGCCGCCCTCAATGTGGTGGTGCTCGCTATCAGCCCGGATGCCAGCACACGCCTCAAAAAATTCGCACAGCGCGACAACCTCAACTTCCGCCTGCTCAGCGACGAAGACCATGCGGTGGCGGATGCCTTCGGGGTCTGGGGTCCGAAGAAATTCATGGGCAAGGAGTATGACGGCATCCATCGCCTGAGCTTCCTCATCGACGAAGAGGGCAAGATTGTCCACCGCTTCGACAAGTTCAAGACCAGCAACCACCACCAGGTGGTACTGGACTACGTCAAGGGCTAACCCCCCCAGCACAGGGGCAGCCCGGGCACCATGGCTGGGGTGAGACGGATAACACAATAAAGAGGGCCCCCGGGCCCTCTTTATTGTTTGCCTTGTGACTTGCAGTACTGTCGCACTTTTTATTGATACGCCACGTCGGCTCAACTCAACTCAACTCAACTCAACTCAACTCAACTCACCAGCCTCCCTGCCTGGGTTTTTGACGACAACTCCCCTTCGAGATCAAAAAATTCATCTGATATCTGGGTTAACTTGGTGCCAGTTTCATTTTTGCAGCGAGAAAGCCCCATGAACATGAGCCACACCGAACGCCTGATCCTCAGCAACCAGTATGAGATCCTGGCCAAGCTCAACCCCGAGCAAGCCGCCCAGTATCAGCGGGCCAGTACCATCATCGAAAAGGGCTACTGTCTGCAGATCCTGGCGCTGGAGAAGGATTTTGGACACCTAGACCTTGCCACCTGCCAGGAAGTGCTCGATACCCTGGAACTGCACCACGCATTGGCCATCTCCTGGGGGAATCTGGACCCGGCCAATCAGGGGGAGATAGCGGCCAGCCGCCTGCGCTTCAATGGCTACAGCCGCAGCCAGGAGGCAGCCCTGGCAGACTATGTCTGTTTCCTGCTCGAGGTGGACAAGCGCTTCCCCGAACTGGACTGCCCCTGCGATGAGCTCTCAAGCGACATCGCCATGCGCGAGAAATACCAGCGGATGCTGGCCCTCTGGCGTCAGTGCCCCCGCCAGTACAAGCTCTCCATTCAGGAGATCCGCAACATACTGGCAGCCTAAAGGCGCTGCGGATGCAAAACCAGGCCAATAAAAAAGGCGCCCCAAGGCGCCTTGATGAATCGAGTTGGCCTCATTCATAGAGGAAGGATTTGTCCAACTGCTTGAAGGCCGCGTTCAGGGTATCGGCCAGCTCTTCATAGCGAGGCTGGGCCACCAGCTGACGGCGGCCACCCTGTTCATTCATCTTGCCGTTGATCTCCCGGTACCAACTGGCCAGAGACGGTGGCAGGCGGGTGGCGGCACGCTGGCCGAGCCAGTAATAGCCTTGCAGCGGCAGGCTGAGCAGGAAGAGCACGCTGGTGATCACCGAGGGCCAATAGTAATCCTGGCCAAACTGGAACTGCAGCATGATGCTGAGCACCGCCAAGGCCGGGATCACCTTGAGGGCAAACTCGGTGGCGCGGATCACCCGGTTTTCAGGAAACAACGGATTGAGCTCGGGACGGCGCGGCCAAATCGTCATATAATGTCGGCCTTGCTGTAACTTAGTTCCAAAAGAATTCGTGCTCATATTACCTCCGAGCTAATTTTGAACGTATTAACGGCAAAACCGCGTAAAAATTTGATGGAACATAGCAAAGGTTTAGGATGACTTTGTTATTTTTCAACAATGAGGTTATCCTTTGTCCGCCTATTTTTACCGCCGGTGGCCCCTTCGGGACCCCATCGGAAGGCGTCAGGATTTCGGGTCTTGTATCACTATACAAGGGGCAAGCAACAGATTGCCAACCCTCATAAGGATAAGTTGAAGATGTTGGACGCCCTTGCGTCCGTGCAGTCCTCCTACACAACCCAATCTGCGATAGGATTTATTCATGAGTAAGCTGGTTCTTGTACTTAACTGTGGTAGCTCTTCCCTGAAGTTTGCCGTGATCGATGCCACCACAGGCGACGACCTGCTGTCCGGCCTGGCCGAATGCTTCGGTCTCGACGATGCCCGCATCAAGTGGAAACTCAACGGTGAGAAGGGCAGTGCCGATCTGGGCGCTGGTGCCGCTCACCAGGAAGCGCTGGACTACATCGTCAACAAGATCCTGCCGCTCAATCCGGAACTGTCCCAGAATCTGATCGCCATCGGTCACCGTGTGGTACATGGCGGTGAGCAATTCACCTCCTCCGTGCGCATCTGCAAAGCCGTGATCGCCGGTATCGAAGCCGCCATTCCTTACGCGCCGCTGCACAACCCGGCTCACCTGATCGGCATCCGTGCCGCGCTGAAGGTGTTCCCTGAGCTGGCCGAGAAGAACGTGGCCGTATTCGATACCGCCTTCCACCAGACCATGCCGGAAGAAGCCTTCCTGTACGCCCTGCCGTACAAACTCTACAAAGAGAACGGCATCCGTCGCTACGGCGCCCACGGCACCAGCCACTACTACATCAGCCTGGAAGCCGCCAAGCAGCTGAACAAGCCGGTGTCCGAGCTGAACATCATCAACTGCCACCTGGGCAACGGCGGCTCCGTCTGCGCCATCAAGAATGGCCAGTCTGTCGATACCTCCATGGGGCTGACCCCGCTGGAAGGCCTGGTGATGGGAACCCGTTCCGGTGATCTGGACCCGGCCATCATCTTCTTCCTGCACGACAAACTGGGCATGAGCGTAGCGGATATCAACACCATGCTGACCAAGGAATCCGGCCTGCTGGGTCTGACCGAAGTCACCTCCGACTGCCGTTTCGTTGAAGACAACTACGACAGCAAGGAAGAAGCCAAGCGCGCCATGGACGTTTACTGCTACCGCCTGGCCAAGTACATCGGCGCTTATGCCGCCGCCATGGACGGTCGTCTGGATGCCGTGGTCTTCACCGGTGGCATCGGCGAGAACTCCGCCCCGATCCGTGAAATCACCCTGAACAAACTGGGCCTGCTGGGCTTTGACGTCGACAGCGAAGCCAACCTGGCTGCTCGTTTCGGCAAGGGTGGCGAGATCACCAAGGCTGGTTCCACCAAGGCCCTGGTTATCCCGACCAACGAAGAGTGGGTCATCGCCCACGACGCGCTGGAACTGGTCGGCGCATAATTTAGCTGTAGAGCAAGGCCGCCTCAGGGCGGCCTTTTCCTGATCCCAAAAAATGAACAAGGGGTAATAAGTGGCACGCACTATTATGCTCATCCCGGTCGGCACTGGTGTCGGCGTAACCTCCGTGAGTCTTGGCGTCGTTCGCGCCATGGAACGTCACGGTGTCAATGTCAGCTTCTTCAAACCGGTTGCCCAGCCGCGTCCGGGCGAGATAGGAGCCGAGCGCTCCACCGCCGTGATCCGCGCAGCTGCCAACATCAACCCGCCCGAGCCGTTCGACCTCTCCTACGCCGAGAACATGATCACCACCAGCAACACTGACATCCTGCTGGAAGAGATTGTTGCGCGCTTCGAAGGGCACGTAAAGGCCAGTGGCGCCGAAGTGGTGGTGGTCGAGGGCATGGTGCCCACCGACAAGCAACCCTTCGCCAACAAGCTGAACTATGACGTGGCCAAGGCGCTGGACGCCGACATGGTGTTCGTCACCCACCCGGGTCACGATTCCAGCCAGAAGCTCAAAGAGCGTATCGAGCTGGCCTGCTCCAACTTCGGTGGTGTCAACAACCCCCGTATCGTGGGCTGCGTGATCAACAAAGTTGGCGCACCGGTTGACGAACACGGCGTGACCCGCCCCGATCTCACCGAGATGTTCGAGGCGCATCACCACACCTCCGACACCGCCCACAACCTGGAAGTGCTGCAGGTGTTCGGCAAGAGCCCGCTGCGCATCCTCGGCTGCATCCCCTGGAACACCCAGCTGATCGCCCCCCGCGCCAAGGATCTCTCCAAGCACCTGGCCGCCAAGATCCTGCACAAGGGTGAGCTCGACAGCCGCCGCCTGCAGACCGTGACCTTCTGTGCCCGCTCCATCCACAACATGGTTGAGCACTTCCGTCCGGGTAGCCTGCTGGTCGCCTCCGGCGATCGCTCCGACGTCATCGTCTCCGCCTGTCTGGCCGCCATGAATGGCGTCAAGCTCGGTGCCCTGCTGCTGACCGGCAACTATCACCCGGAGCCGCAAGTGATGGCCCTGTGCCAACAGGCCATGGCCACCGGCTTGCCGATCATGATCACCGGCACCAACACCTGGCAGACCGCGGTCAGCCTGCAGAACTTCAACGTCGATATTCCGGAAGATGACCGCGAGCGGATCGAGCTGGTGCAGGACTATGTGGCTGGCCACATCGACAAGCACTGGATAGAGTCCCTCTCTGCCAAATCCACCCGCTCCCGTCGTCTGAGCCCGCCGGCATTCCGTTATCAGCTGACCGAATTGGCCCGTCAGGCCAACAAGCGTGTCGTGCTGCCAGAAGGCGAAGAGCCGCGCACCATCAAGGCTGCCGCTATCTGTGCCGAGCGTGGCATCGCCCGCCCGGTACTGCTGGGCAACCGGGAAGAGATCCGCCGTGTCGCCGAACAGCAGGGCGTGGTGCTGACCGATCGCGTCGAGATCATCGATCCGCTGGAAGTGCGCGAGCGTTATGTGCCGCGTCTGGTCGAGCTGCGCAAGAACAAGGGCATGACCGAAGTGGTCGCCCGCGAGCAGCTCGAAGACAACGTGGTGCTGGGCACCATGATGCTGGAGCGTGGCGAAGTGGACGGTCTGGTCTCCGGCGCCGTGCACACCACCGCCAACACCATTCGTCCGCCGATGCAGATCATCAAGACTGCCCCAGGTTCGTCGCTCATCTCCTCCATCTTCTTCATGCTGCTGCCTGATCAAGTGCTGGTATACGGTGACTGCGCCATCAACCCGGATCCAAGCGCCGAACAGCTGGCCGAGATCGCCATCCAGTCCGCAGACTCCGCTGCCGCCTTCGGCATCGAGCCGCGCGTCGCCATGATCTCCTACTCCACCGGTACCTCCGGCGCCGGCGCCGATGTAGAGAAAGTGCGTGAAGCGACTCAACTGGCCAAGGCCAAACGCCCCGACCTCATCATCGACGGTCCGCTGCAATATGATGCGGCCATCATGGAGAACGTGGCCAAGTCCAAGGCACCGAACTCACCGGTAGCAGGTAAAGCCACCGTGTTCGTGTTCCCTGACTTGAACACCGGCAACACCACCTACAAGGCGGTACAGCGCTCCGCTGAACTGGTCTCCATCGGCCCCATGCTGCAAGGCATGCGCAAGCCGGTCAACGACCTGTCCCGTGGCGCCCTGGTTGACGACATCGTCTATACCATCGCCCTGACCGGTATTCAGGCAGCCCAGGCCGAGGCCGAGTAATAGCCCCGCCGTGCAACCTTGTGAAAAACCCGCCTCTCGGCGGGTTTTTTTGTGGCTGGCGGGGATTATGTTGATCCCACAGATCAAAAGCGGATCCTGGCAGATCTCGTCCTGCGACCTGAAACCTTCGCCGATATTGGCACAGCGCCTGAGCGAACACTCACACTCACCCCAGAGGATTGCGCAATTGCACCCCAGCCGAGATCATAATGAAATACTCCTTTAAGATCAGCTAACTAACGCTAGACACACCGCTAATCTACAGACTTTTCCACAGCTTTTGTGGATAGTTTCTGGATCATTTGAAAGAAAACAACAGATACAGATGGTGCCACCGGGAGTACCCTGTCTCACGCTCATGGCTTGTTCATCGCCTGCCGACTCACTAGAGTAGAGCCAGAAAGAGAGGGGAAGACGAGATGAAGATACTGATCACAGGGGGGACAGGTTTTATCGGCCGCAAGTTAGTCGCCCACCTTAAAGTACAGCATCAGGTGGTCGTATTGAGCCGCCAGGGTAGCCATGCGTATCACCTGCTCGGTCACGATGTGCAGGTGATTGATTCTCTGGACAGACTCGACCATCTCAACGACATCGATGTGGTGATCAATCTCGCGGGTGAACCCATAGCCCAAGGACGCTGGAACCCGGCCCGCAAGCAGCAGCTGTGCGATAGCCGCTGGCTGCTGACCGAGCAGCTGGTTGACCTCATCAAGCTCTCCATCACGCCCCCCAAGGCATTGCTCAGTGCGTCTGCCATCGGCTGGTACGGCCGCCAGGATGACAAACCCCTGGATGAGGAGTGCGATCATCCCAGTCTCGAGTTCACTCATCAGCTCTGCAATCGGTGGGAGTCCCTGGCCCTGGCGGCCAGCAGCGAACAGACCCGGGTCTGCATACTGCGCATCGGGTTGGTGCTGGGGCTCGATGGCGGTGCGCTGCCTAAGATGCTGCCACCCTACAGGGTCGGTCTCGGCGGCCCCATGGGTGAGGGCCGGCAGGTGGTCTCCTGGATCCACATTCAGGATCTGGTGCGCGCCTGGCTCTATCTGCTCGAACATGACGATTGCCAGGGTATCTACAACGGCACGGCACCGACCCCGGTCAACAACAGAGAATTTAGCCAGCAGTTGGCCAAGTCATTGAAGCGTCCCCATCTGATGCGCATTCCCGCCTGGGCTCTGCAGCTCATGATGGGCGAGGCCGCCGATCTGCTGCTCACCGGGCAAAGAGTCGTGCCGAAGCGGCTGCAGGACGCAGGCTTCCATTTCAGCTTCCCGGCTCTGCCCCAGGCGCTCAGCAATCTGCTTGACCGTCCCCCATCCAATCAATAACCAGATATGCCTAACAGAAAAAAACGCTTCACCCCCAAAGGGTGAAGCGTTTCGCTTTTATCGCCAAGGCGGAAGCTGCAACATGGACTCAGCCTTACAGCAGCCCCTGACCCAGACCTCGTAGTCGATCGCTCAGGGTGCCGGCCAACAACTGGCGCTGCATCCCCTGCCCGGCCAGGGTGACCAACACGGCCCCCAGCATCGGCAAGCCCAGCCAGATGAACCAGTGGAACTGCCACTGCCCTTCGAACCAGAGCAGTTGCAGACCCAGGCTCGCTATCTCCACCACGGCCGCCCCGCACAGTCCCGCCAGCAGGCCAGTCGCGACCAGCTCCCAACGCAACATGCGTTGCAGCAACTCGCTGCTCGCGCCCAGGGTGCGCATCAGCAAGAGCTCACGGCGTCGACTCGCCATGCTGGCCTGGGTCTGGGTCAGCAGCACCAGCAGGGCCGCCACCGTCACCAGTCCCAACATCAAGGCCAGGGCCCGGCTCACCTGCTGGGAGACCTGAGTCAGCCGTTCAATGAGATCATCCACATCGATGAGGGAGACGGTGGGGTACTGACGAATAAGCGCCACTTCGGCTCCCTTGCCACTGGTTGGCAGCCGGTAGCTACCAAGCCAGGTCGGCGAGAAGTCGGCCAGCAGATCCGGCGAGAAGATCATGTAGAAGTTGGGGCGCATATTGTCCCACTTGATATGACGCAGACTGGTGACACTCGCCTCGAACTCCCGCCCCTCTATGCTAAAGCCCAGCTTGTCACCCAGCTTGATGCCCAGTCGCCCGGCCACCTCGTCATCCACAGAGACCTCGCCCTTGCCACTGAGCCAACGCCCCTGGGTAATGCGGTTGTCGGCGGGCAACTGTACCGTGCTGGTGAAGTTGAGTTCCCGGTCTATCCCCTCCCGGCCATTGGGCCCTATGGTATCGCCGGCAATACTGATCAAGCGGCCACGCACCATGGGATAGAAGTCCGAGGTAACGGCCCCCGCTTCGCCAAGGGCTGCCAATATGGGAATGCGCTCATCGCTGCTGATGTTGACCAAGAAGCGATTGGGCGCATCTGCGGGCAAGCGGGTAGAGAACTCGTCGAGCAGATCGACCCGGGCCGCCCACAGCAGACCAAACAGCATGAGCGCCAGGGCGAAACCCGCCAGTTGGAACAGGCCGGCGCCCCGCTCCCGGGAGAGATGAGCCAGGGCCAGACGCAGGGCATGGGGGCCCTTGAGGCGGCCACCGAGCTTGAGCAAGCCCGCCGCCATAACGGCCAGCAGCACCATCAGCAGGCCCATGCCCGCGACCAGCCCCAGGGACAACCAGAGCTCGGCGGTGAATCCCCACACCAGGGCGAACAGACCGAGCAGGCCCACCGGCAGCGCCAGCCAGGGCGGCACACCGGCGCTCAGCTCCCGGCGCAAGACCCGCAGCGGGGGCACCTTGAGCAGACGCAGGAAGGGGATGAAGGCGAGCAACAGAGTGATGAAGAGCGCCACGGCCACCCCAAGGGCGAACGGACGCCAGGAGGGCGGTGGCAGGTCGGCTGGCAAGAGACCACCGAGCAGATGCAGGGTGAGCCACTGCATGGCGCTGCCGGCCACCAGACCAAGCAGCGCGCCAACCAAGGTGAGGCAGAGCAGCAAGGTGCCCATCAGGCGCCACAGCGTTCCCCTCGACGCTCCTAGCGTCTTGAGCAGGGCCACCATGCTGGTCTGGCGCTCTGCAAAATGCCGCACGGCGATGCCCATGGCCAAGGCACCGAGCAACACCCGTGCCAGAGACGCGAGCCGGAAGAAACGCTCGGCGTTGGCCAGGGAACGCCCCACCTGGGAACCCTTGTCATCCGGGGTAACCCACTTCTGCCCCGACACCAGCTTGGGTTTTATCCAGCCTTCGAAGCGGGCTATGTCGGCCCTCGCTCCTTGAAACAGGTAGCGCCACTGCTGGCGGCTGCCCGGCAACAAGGCCCCGGTTGCGGCTATGTCATCACTGTGGATCAAGGCGCGCGGCGCAAGCAGAAAGGGGCTGAAACCCTGATCCGGTTCGCGGCCCAGCAGGCCAGCTACCTTGAGATGGGTATTGCCCACCTCAAGCTCCTCACCCACCTTGACGTCCAGCAGTTGCATCAACCGCGCCGACAGCCAGATCTCCCCCGGCTTTGGTGCCCGCTGGGGAGTCAGCTCCAGAGTGCCGTAGAAGGGGAAACCATTTGGCACGGCGCGAATAGAGGTGAGCTGAAAAGCATCACCATGAAACAGCATGCTGTTGAAGCTGACGGTGGCTTGCACCGCCACCTTGTCCTGCTGCGCCCTGGCCAGCAGCTCGGGCTCCAGGGCACGACTCGTCCCCAGGGCTCTGTCCGCGGCGATAAAGTCACGACCCGACGCCTTGAGGCCTGCATCCAGCCGATCGGCGACCAGAGCCACACTCAGCACACAGGCGACGCAGAGCGCCAGTGCCAGCACGAACCAGCGTAACTCGCCACTGGCGCCTTCCCGGCGCAGCAGACGCAGCGCCAATCGAACATGCATCATTGCGGCTCCCTCACAAGCTGGCGCTCATGCCAGCCGATTAAATGGCTCATTCCTGCTCCCTATCGACATAAAACCGGGTCCCGGGGCTGCGTCAGACGCTCAGGGCGCCACTCTCATCGCGACCATCGGCGCTGGCTTCACCGTGCTGACCGCCTTGCAAGCGGCCGCTGGCCATGGTCAGTTGACGCTGGCAACGCTGAGCCAGTGCCAAATCATGAGTCACCACCACCAGGGTGGTGCCATGGGTACGATTGAGTTCGAACAGCAACTCTATGACGGTATCCCCCGTCTTGCTGTCGAGGTTGCCGGTCGGCTCGTCAGCCAGCAGCAGACTTGGCCTGGTCATGAAGGCACGCGCGATGGCGACCCGCTGCTGTTCACCACCAGAGAGCCGGGGTGGCAAGTGATCCAGCCTGTCTTTCAGGCCGACTGCGGCCAGCAGCTCGCGAGCCCTGGGTTCGCAGTCGCGCTCGCCGCGCAACTCGGCTGGCAGCATGACGTTTTCCAGCGCGCTCAGGGTGGGCAACAGCAGGAAGGATTGAAATACGAAGCCGATGTGATCGGATCGCAAGCGGGCGCGGCCCTCTTCATCCAGCTCACCGAGGGAGTGACCTTGAATGCGGATCTCGCCGCTGGTCGGCAGATCCAACCCGGCCAGCAGGCCAAGCAGGGTCGACTTGCCCGAACCTGAGGCACCGACCAGGGCCAGCGTCTCCCCCGCCTTGACTTGCAGCGAGATCCCCTCAAGGATGGTCAGATTGTCACTGCCAAGGCGCACCGACTTGCCGAGGTTGCTAATCGAAATGATGGGAGTTGAAGTCATGGCGCGTATCCTGTTCGCCTTAATGTGGGTGATGGCCTGTGGCCAGTTGCAGGCACAGACACTGTTGGTACTGGGCGACAGCCTGAGTGCCGGTTATCAGATGCAGGCCGAGCAGAGCTGGCCTGCCCTGCTCGATCGGCAGTGGCAGCAAGCCGGTGGCCAGCACCAATTGGTCAACGCCAGCATCAGCGGCGAAACCACGCAAGGAGCCCTGACCAGACTGCCTGTCTTGCTCAAGCAGCACAAGCCGGACTGGTTGCTGATCGAGCTGGGGGGGAACGATGGCCTGCGCGGTTTCCCACCGGCCATCACTCGCCAGAATCTGGCGAAGATGCTGACCATGGCAAAACAGCAGGGGATCCACACCATTTTGACCCAGATCCAGCTCCCCCCCAACTACGGAGCACGCTACCTGCGTCAGTTCGAGCAGATCTTCCCGGATCTCGCCAGCGAGAACGGGCGGCCACTGCTGCCCTTCTTCCTCGATGATATTGCCACTCGCCCTGAACTCATGCTGAATGATGGCATCCACCCCAAGGCCGAGGCGCAGCCCCTCATTCGCGACAAGGTTGCTCGTTTTGTCGAGCCCTTGTTGGCCC
>NZ_AQGQ01000005.1 GCF_000388115.1 Aeromonas molluscorum 848 | reverse complement strand
TAGATCTTCGATGGGGCCGAAATACTTCGTAATGAAGGTGCTCGCCATTCACCCCGATCTCCAGCAACTGCTGTTTGATGCTGGCCATGAAGGGCAGGGGGCCGCAGCAGTAGTAGTGCGCGTCATCGGGCAACAGATCCCGTACCTGCGTCAGTGCCATGGTGCCGGTGAAGTCATAATCCTCTCCCGGCTGGTCCTGATCTGTCGGGACGCGATACCAGACCCGGCTGAGCAATTGTGCATGCTGGCGGCACTTGGTGTGTATATCCTGCTTGAAGCCATGCAATGCTCCCTGCTCGCAGGCATGGAGCCAGCGGATATTGGCGCCATGCCCCATCGCCAACAGCTGGTTGAGCATGCTCAGCATGGGGGTCTGGCCCACACCGGCCGAGATAAGCACCACGGCCTGATCGGATTTGGCCGTCAGCACGAAGTCCCCCGCCGGTGGCATCGCCTCCACGACATCCCCTGGTTGCAGCTTGTCGTGGAGCAGGTTGGAGACTTGTCCCTGGGATTCACGCTTGACGCTGATCCGGTAATTGCGCCCGTTGGGTGCATCGGAGAGGGAATATTGGCGGATCTCCTGATATGTCAGGTCGGGGTGCGTCAGCTTGAGGCTGAGATATTGGCCTGGCTGAAAGTCGAGGACGGGCAACCCATCGACCGGTGCCAGCACAAAGGAGGTGATGACCTCACTCTCGACCTGTTTGCGCTCGATGACGAAGGCTCGGCCACCTTGCCAGCCACCGGGCTGCTCGGCCTTTTCCTGGTAGATCTCGCTCTCCCGGCCAATGAAAATATTGGCCAGCACCCCGTAAGCCTTGCCCCAGGCCGCCAGTACCTCTTCGGTGACCGCTTCACCGCCCAATTCTTTGAGCGTGGCCAACAGATGACTACCCACAATGTGATATTGTGCTGGCTGGATCAGGAAACCCGTGTGTTTGTGGGCAATGCGTTCCACGGCACCGGCGAGGGCACCCAGGTTGTCGATGTTCTTGGCATAGGCTGCGACGGCGTTGAACAACGCCAGCGGTTGGCCGCCACTGCGTTGATGAGCCAGGTTGAATACATCCTTTAGCTCGGGGTTATCGCGAAACATGCGCTGATAAAAGTGCTCGGTCAGGGCAGGCCCGGCCGATTCGAGCAGGGGAATGGTGCTTTTGATGACTGCGATGGTGGCTTGATCTAACATAGGACCTCTTAATTGAGCATTCAAAATGTCACTTAATAAGTTGCATCCTAGATGTTTATTTGATGAGGATCAATCCTCCCTCTTTCGCTTTGCGCTAAACAGGCATTATGAGACTGACAAGTTATACCGATTTTGGATTAAGAGCCTTGCTCTATCTGGCGACGCTGCCGGAGGGTGAGTTGTCGAGTGTCGCCAAGGTTTCTGCCTTGTATGGCGTCTCCCGCAACCACATGGTGAAGGTAGTCAATCAGCTGGTGAAGCTGGGCTATCTGCAATCCCAGCGTGGCAAGCATGGCGGCATTCGGCTGGCCTGTGCCCCTGATGCCATCAACATAGGGCAGGTGATCCGCGAGCTGGAAGGGAACCTGGATGGCATCGATTGCCACTCTCCCGTCTGCCATATTATCTCGGTTTGCCTGCTCAAAGGGGCATTGAAGGATGCCATGAATGCTTTCCTGGGGGTGATGGATGGCTATAGCTTGCAGGATTTGCTGGCCAATCGCGACGAACTGGTTCAAGTGTTCGGCGAGCTGATCCCGACCCTCACCATCGCTGCCGACGACAACGACTTCTGAGTCGGTTCCCGGTACGAAGAAGGGCTGCCTATGGGCAGCCCTTCTTCGTTTTGGCACTCAAGGCGCGGTCGGCATCAGTCGTCATCATCCTCGGCGGATGCTGGGCTGCGGTAGAACTGCGGCATGATGCGCGCCATGGTGACCATGTTATGTTCCACCTCGAGTATCTCTATGGGATAACCCGCCAGCCGTATGCCGATATTGGGTTGGGGGATCTCCTCGAGGTACTCCAGAATGACGCCGTTGAGGGTGCGGGGGCCATCGGTCGGCAGATGCCAGTTCATCTCTTTGTTGAGCTCGCGGATGCTGACCGAGCCCTCGACCAGGAAGGAACCATCTGGCTGGGGATGGACTTCGTCACTCGGCGTGGGTGTCATGGAGGTGGTGAAATCACCGACAATCTCCTCAAGTATGTCGTCCAGGGTGATGAGTCCCTGGATGTCGCCATACTCATCGACGATGAGGCCGATCCGCTCCTTGTTGCGCTGGAACTTGGCGAGCTGGACATTGAGGGGGGTTCCCTCCGGAATGAAGTAGATCTCCTTGACCGCCCGCAGCAGGCTCGACTTGCTGAACTGATCCTTGGCGATGAGGCGCAGGGCGTCGCGGGCATGGAGGAAGCCGACGGCGTCATCTATGTTGTCGCGATAGAGCAGTATCTTGGTGTGGGCGCAGTGCACCAGCTGACGGAGTATGGTTTTCCAGTCGTCATTGATATCAATGGCGTAGATCTCGCTGCGCGGCACCATGATGTTCTCCACCGTCATCTTGTCGAGATCCAGGATGCTGAGCAGCATGTCCTGGTGACGCTGGGGGATCATGCTGCCTGCCTCGTTGACTATGGTGCGCAGTTCCTCTGTGTTGAGGGAGTCACGCTGTTTGGGGGCAATCTTGAGCAGCTTGAGCAGACTGCTGGTGATGCCGTTGATCAGCCAGACGAAGGGGTAGAGCGGCACCATCAGCCCCTTGAGGATCCAGGAGGCCGGATAAGCAATCTTCTCCGGATACATGGCCGCCAGGGTTTTGGGCGTTACTTCACCGAAGATCAGTACCACTATGGTCAGGCCGAAGGTGGCCACGGCCACCCCGAAGTCACCAAATAGCCGGATACACACAATGGTGGCGATGGCGGATGCCAGTATGTTGACCAGGTTGTTGCCGATGAGGATGAGGCCGATGAGGCGATCCGGACGTGCCAGCAAGCGCTCTACCCGACGGGCAGCCTTGTGCTTGGTCTGTGCCAGATGACGCAACTTGTAACGGTTGATCGACATCAGGCCGGTTTCGGAGCTCGAGAAAAAAGCGGATAGTAAGATCAGAATAACGAGAACAATCAATAATGTGCTCGTTGATATGCTGTCCAAAAAGGGCTCCTGTTGGTGCTGGTTTATGAGTGATTTAGTTGAGCAGTACTTCTTTGACGAAGCGGCTGCCAAAATAGGCGAGGGTCAGTATTGCTGAACCTATCAGGCTCAGACTGATGACGCGGCGGCCACGCCAGCCACGGGTATGATGACCCCAGAGCAAAAACGCATAGACGCACCAGGCCAGAATGGAGAGCACTGCCTTGTGGGACTTGCCCTGGGCAAACATGTCCTCCAGGAAGAAGAGGCCAGATGCGATGGACAGCGTCAGCAGGAAGAGGCCGGCTGAGATGAGCTGGAACAGCCGTTTCTCCACTGTCATCAGTGGCGGCATGGCGGGCAACTGACTGAGCTTGCGGGACTTGAGCTGGCGATCGAGGCAGGCCAGTTGCAAGGCAAACAGGCAGGCTATCATCAGCACCGAATAAGCCATCAGCGCCAGACCTATGTGCAGCAACAGCTGGGGATGGGCTTCCAGATGAGTGATGTAGCGGCTCGGGATCAGAGCGCTCGCCGTGAGCAGCAGGGCCGAAAAACCGTAGACCACGGGCAGCAGGATCCAGCCGTTGAAACGGCGAGCTGCGCAGGTCATGAAGGTGCTGATGATAAGGCTCACCAGGGAGGCCACGTTCAACATGCTGAGATTCTGGCCCGAGTTGGTCTGTGTCACCTCGGCACCCAGGGTAATAGCATGGGCGATCAGGGCGAACGCAACACAGGCGAACAACTTGTGCTGCCCCGTCGGCTTGGCGCTCAGCAACAGATGCAGGGAGGCGATGATGGCCAGCAGGTAAAACGCCAGGGCCAGAACAGAGATCACGATCATAACCAGGTCGTTGTTGAACAAGCATTTAGGTGAACAAGGGAGGCAGTATACCCTGCGGGTGAGGTGCTCGCCAGTTGTGCAATCGGCAATCTGCCCATATATAGGAAGCAGGCCGTCGCAGTCGATGCGGCGAATAATCGTCCTCAGGCAATGGCTGAGGTATAATGCCGCCATTTACTATGCCAAGAACCGGAAAGCGTCATGTTTGAGAATTTGACAGAACGACTCTCGCGCACCCTGCGCAATGTCAGTGGCCGCGGGCGACTGACCGAAGAGAACATCAAAGAGACTCTGCGCGAGGTGCGCATGGCGCTGCTCGAAGCGGACGTGGCGCTGCCCGTGGTGCGCGATTTCGTGGCGCGGGTCAAAGATAGGGCCGTCGGCCAGGAAGTGGCCAAGTCCCTGAGCCCGGGCCAGGCCTTCATCAAGATAGTGCACGGCGAGCTGGTCTCCGTGATGGGCGAGGCAAACGAGCAGCTCAACCTGGCAGCCCAGCCGCCAGCCATCATATTGATGGCCGGTCTGCAGGGGGCCGGTAAGACGACCACGGTTGCCAAGCTCGCCAAGTTCTTGAAAGAGCGCAACAAGAAGAAGGTACTGGTGGTCAGTGCGGACGTCTATCGCCCCGCCGCCATCAAGCAGCTAGAGACGCTGGCCGGGGACGTCGGCGTCGACTTCTTCCCGAGCGACGCGACCCAGAAACCCTTGGCGATCGCCAATGCGGCCATCGATCACGCGCGCAAGAAGTTCTATGACGTAGTGATCGTGGATACCGCCGGTCGCCTGCACGTCGACAGCGACATGATGGACGAGATCCGCGATCTCCACGCCACCATCAAGCCGGTCGAGACCCTGTTCGTGGTAGACGCCATGACGGGTCAGGATGCCGCCAACACTGCCAAGGCGTTCAACGAGGCACTGCCGCTCACCGGCGTGATCCTCACCAAAGCCGATGGTGATGCCCGTGGTGGTGCCGCGCTCTCCGTGCGCCATATCACCGGTAAACCGGTCAAGTTCATCGGCATGGGTGAGAAGATCGACGCGCTCGAGCCTTTCCACCCTGACCGTCTGGCGTCGCGCATCCTCGGTATGGGCGATGTGCTCTCCCTCATCGAGGAGGTGGAACGCACCGTCGACAAAGAGAAAGCGGCCAAGCTGGCCGACAAGGTCAAGAGCGGCAAGGGCTTCGATCTGGAAGATTTTCGCGAGCAGCTGGCCCAGATGCGCAATATGGGCGGCATGATGGGCATGCTCGACAAGCTGCCGGGCATGTCCGGTCTGCCGGACAATGTGAAAGATCAGATGGATGACAAGCTCACCATTCGCATGGAGGCCATCATCAGCTCCATGACCCCGAAGGAGCGAGCTCATCCCGATCTCATCAAGGGATCCCGCAAGCGCCGCATCGCCGCAGGCTCTGGCATGCAGGTGCAGGATGTGAACAAGCTGCTCAAGCAGTTCACCGAGATGCAGCGCATGATGAAGAAGATGTCCGGCAAGGGCGGTATGCGCAAAATGATGGGCCAGATGAAAAACATGCTGCCACCGGGCTTCGGTGGTGGTGGTCGCGGCCCCTTCTAATCGGTATCATCCCCTCCGATGCAAGAGGCTCCCCCCGAGGGAGCCTCTGTTGTCTGCAGGCTGCGCAAAATTTGGCTGGTTCAGTTGCAATTGGCATGAATTCAAGTAGTATTACGCGGCTTATTTTAAGCTAGGGTTCGCGTGTTTGCGGGCCCTGTTCATTAGATGTTAATGAGGACGATATGGTAACCATTCGTTTACAACGTGGTGGCGCGAAAAAGCGTCCGTTTTACCAGGTAGTAGTTGCTGACAGCCGTAACGCCCGTGACGGTCGTTTCATCGAGCGTGTTGGTTTCTTCAACCCGGTTGCTTCTGGTTCCGCTGACAAGCTGAACCTGGACCTGGCTCGCATCGAGCATTGGGTTGGTACTGGTGCCACTGTTTCTGACCGTGTTGCCAAGCTGATCAAAGACGCTGCTAAAGCTGCTTAATCAGCCAAACGGTAGGGAGTTAAGGTGGATAAACCTATAGTTCTGGGCACCCTGGGTACCGTATACGGCATCAAGGGCTGGCTGAAAGTGAACTCCTTCACCGATGTTGCCGAAGCGATTTTCGATTACAAACCCTGGCTGATTCATCAGAACGGGGAGTGGCGTGAACTCAAGGTTTCGGCCTGGAAGCGTCATAACAAGGGTCTGATCTGCAAGCTCGATGGTATCGATGTGCGCGAGGATGCCCTGGCATTGACCAATGTCGAGATTGGCGTACCCGCCGATCAGTTGCCTGATCTGCCCGACGGTGAGTTCTACTGGCGTGACCTGATAGGTTGCTCCGTGATGACCACCAAGGGATATGACCTTGGCAAGGTGACCGAATTGATGGAAACCGGCTCCAACGATGTGTTGGTGGTTGAAGCCAATGTAAAAGATGCCTTTGGCGCAAAGGAGCGGTTGATTCCGTTCCTGGAAGAGCAGGTGATCAAGAATATTGATCTGACTGCTCGCACAATCGAAGTTGATTGGGATCCTGGTTTCTAGTTTCCCGCGGTAACAGAGTATCGGAGGTTTCTTATGTGGATTGGGGTGATTAGCCTCTTCCCGGAAATGTTCCGAGCCATTACCGAATACGGGGTAACGGGTCGGGCCGTCAAGAGTGGCCTGCTGCAGATTGAGTGCTGGAACCCCCGGGACTTTACCCACGACAAACACCGTACGGTCGACGATCGTCCTTATGGTGGTGGGCCCGGCATGTTAATGATGGTTCAGCCGCTGCGTGATGCGATTCATGCGGCCAAGCAAGCGGCGGGAGACGGGGCGAAAGTCATCTATCTCTCCCCTCAGGGGCGCAAGCTGACTCAAGCGGGCGTAACCGAGTTGGCGACGGATCAGAAACTGATCCTGATTGCCGGTCGATACGAAGGTATCGATGAGCGCGTGATACAAACCGAAGTCGACGAAGAGTGGTCTATCGGCGATTACGTGCTAAGTGGTGGCGAGTTGCCTGCCATGACCCTGATCGATGCGGTTTCGCGTCTGGTCCCAGGGGTATTGGGGGATCAGGCCAGTGCCGAGCAAGACTCCTTTACGGATGGCTTGCTGGATCATCCCCACTACACTCGGCCAGAGGTGTTGGATGGATTGGCGGTGCCAGAGGCGCTGACAAGCGGCAATCACGAAGTGATCAGGCGCTGGCGGCTCAAGCAATCGCTCGGACGAACCTGGCAACGTAGGCCGGAACTTATTAACAACCTAGCTCTGACTGACGAGCAAGAATCACTTCTTGCCGAGTATGTCCGCGAAGTGCGTGACAGCGTTAAGTAGAGTTTTCAGTTTATCCTAGGTAAGGAAAGACAATGAGCAAGATTATTCAGCAGCTTGAACAAGAGCAACTGCGTAGCGACATCCCGGCTTTTGCCCAGGGCGATACCGTACGTGTTCAAGTGCGCGTTAAAGAAGGTGGTAAAGAGCGTCTGCAGGCTTTCGAAGGCATCGTCATTGCCAAGCGTAACCGCGGTCTGCACTCTGCTTTCACCGTTCGCAAGATCTCCAACGGCGAAGGTGTTGAGCGTGTATTCCAGACTCACTCTCCGCTGATCCACAGTGTAGAACTGAAGCGTCGTGGTGATGTTCGCCGCGCCAAACTGTACTACCTGCGCAACCTGTCCGGCAAAGCTGCTCGTATCAAAGAGAAGCTCAACTAATTCGATTCGAATTGGTGTCGATATGTCGGCAAATAGCTCGACAGGTAGTGAAAAGGCTCGCCAATGGCGAGCCTTTTTTGTTGCTGGCATTGGACCTGGAAGGCTAGGTGTCGACTCGCACCACTGAGTTGTCCCGCCCGAACGGGCCTGGCACGTACGCATCTGCCGCCCAGTCGTTATCGTAACGACTCTCTCCATCGGAGTGGACCAGTTGATAGCAGTACTCGAAGTGGCTGGGGCCATCTGTGGGGAGATTGAGGGTTGCCTTGAACTCGCCGCTTTTCATACGCTTGAGCTCGATCGGCTGCCACTGGTTGAACTCTCCCAGCAGCAATACCTGCTCGGCTCCTTCGGCGGCAACTTTCTCCACTGCGAAGGTGACTTTGACTTCCGGACGGGACTTGAGGAACTGCTTATTGATAGGCATGACGCCTCCTTGTCATTGGCTACGAAGAAACCAGATTGGTTATTTTTATACCAATTCATGACAAGGTGACAGATAAAGTCTCATTTGGGCAAGGCGAAGTGGCGCATTAGCAGGGCATGGGTGAAGGGGATCTTGAGATAGAAGCCCCTGGGCAGGGTCATGATCGGCTGGCCTGCCCTGCCGATGGCGCGAGTCAGCGCCTTGCTGTTGGCGGCTTTGGGACGGAGTTGCATGACTTGACCATGACGGGCACTGATCTGTTCCACCTCACCCAGCACTATCATGTCCATCAACTCCTCCCAGTCCTGGCGCAGCAGGGCATTCTCCTCGGCGCTGGGGATCCACAACAGTGGCATGCCGACCCGTCGCTCTCCTATCGGGATATCGCGGCTGCCTTCGACCGGGATCCAGAGCACCCGGGAGAGCTTGTTGCGCACATTCGATGACTCCCAGTGCTGACCACTGATACCGATGAGGGGCGCCACGCAGACGAATGTGGTCTCCAGCGGCTTACCTTTTGGATCCACCGGTATTGTCTTGAGTTCTATGCCCAGCTCAGGGAAATCCTGTTCCGGTCTGCTGCCGGCACTGGCACCCAACTGCCACTCGATGAGCTGACCAACCCAGCCCTTGTCCCGGCGCAGGTCCCGCGGCACCTTGATGCCAGCCTTAGCCGCCAGCTGGGCCAGGGTGAAACCGGCGATGGCATGGGCACGGGCCAGCAACTCCTGTTCTGACTGGGGGGGGGTGGGTGAAGGCATGGGTTCTCCTGTGGTTAAGAGGGGGGATCCGTGATCCGAACGGGATCTGCTGATTTTATCAGCAGTGTGCCGAACGGAATAAGAAAGAGGGGCATAATGGAAGTCGCTTACTTATCATCATGATTTTAAATGATTTTGATGATGAAATCTGGCTTTGTTGTTATCAGGATCTTCATGTCATGAACTTGTCCAAGGGTTTGCCCTGCTTGTTACACATAGTTATCCACAGAAAACTTGGATAACTGATCTCCATGGGGAGCGCTCCCCACTTTAAGAGAAAAAAATGTGATCCAACCGCTTTTTTGGCCGGGATCCTGGCGAGAAAGAGGTCAGGCCTTGTGGATAAATCCATCTTGATGGATCTTTGAGCACCCAGACTTGTTCACAATCTGGATCCGGGATCCTGTGGTTGCAAAGCCATGGATCTTGATCCAGTTGTTTATAGTTATTTATATGTATTAAAAGGAATTATTCTTATCTCATCCAAGAGGGATATCACTGTTCGTCAGGGATCTCGTTTGTTAGTATGTGTGGGTATACCCGTTTGCTCACAGTGTTATGCACAGTTAGCGTGAGCAACTCCTGAATGAGGATCCCTGAGTTTGTTTATAACTTGGGTTGAAATAGAAAGTTATTCATGATTCGCGGGATGTAACCGCCGTTTGCTGCCAAGGGGTGAATGTGGAACAATCCCCTTATAGATTCAGCCTTTATAAGGTGATCACGTGATAGATGGTGACGGGTTTCGTCCCAATGTCGGCATCGTGATCTGTAACCGCGAAGGACAAGTTCTGTGGGCTAAGCGCTATGGACAGCACTCCTGGCAGTTTCCCCAGGGGGGAGTAGATGAGGGTGAGACACCAGAGCAGGCCATGTTTCGGGAATTGTATGAGGAGATTGGCCTCAAGCCCGAGGATGTGACCATACTGGCTATCAGCCGTAACTGGCTCAAATATCGCTTACCCAAACGTCTTGTCCGCTGGGACAGTTCACCGGTCTGTGTTGGCCAAAAACAGAAATGGTTTCTGCTGCAGTTGAATTCAGGTAGTGAGTCGCACATTCAATTTGGCTGTTATGGTCATCCTGAATTTGATGACTGGCGCTGGGTCAGCTTCTGGTATCCGGTTCGCCAGGTCGTCTCCTTCAAGCGGGAAGTGTATCGTCGGGTGATGAAGGAGTTTGCCCCGCTGGCGATGCCAGTGGCGCAGCAGGTCAGTAACAAGAAGGAAGGACGGCGCCACCGTTCTCGCTAAGGAGCAGAGTATTTGCTGACGGAATTGAGACGTATCGTCGAGAGCATGGCTCAGGCCAACACCCTCGAGCAGTCACTGGAAGCATTGGTGGGCCAGACCCGGCTCGCCATGCAGGTATCCTGCTGTTCCGTTTACGTCTCCGAACCCGAGGCCCGCTGCTACCGGCTGGCGGCCACTGACGGCCTCGCACAAGCGGCCGTCGGCAAGACCACGCTGCCGTTCGAGCAGGGTATAGTCGGTTTGGTCGGTCAGCGCGAAGAGCTGATCAACCTGGCCGATGCCCCCTCCCACCCCAGTTTCAAGTTTCTACCCGATGTGGCAGAGGAGGCGTTTCGCTCTTTCCTCGGCGCCCCCATCATGCATCAGCGTCAAGTGGTGGGTATCCTGGTGGTGCAACAGAAAGAGAGCCGGCTCTTTGACGAGAGCGAGGAGTCTTTCCTTGTGACGCTGGCCGCCCAGCTGGCGGCCCGGATCGCCCATGCCCAGACCAAGGGCTGGTTGCAGAAAACCGACTGGAGCAAGCCACTGCGCGGCATTGCTGGCGCCAGTGGTATTGCCATTGCCAAAGCCTGGGTCTGGCGCCCGCGCAAGGCGCTCAATACCATCAACCCGCGCAAGGACGAGGATCACCAGGCTCAGTTGGTCCGTCTCGAGGAGGCGGTCGCAGAGGTACGGCACGATCTGGAGAGTCTGGCGCTGCGTTTTCGCGAGAGCTACAGCCAGGATTCGGTCGCCATCTTCGACATCTATCTGCATCTGCTCGATGATCCCAGCTATATCAAGCCAATCCGTCATAAGGTCAGCAAGGAACACTGGACTGCGGTCTCCGCGGTCAAGCTGGTCAGCGATCGCCTGATCGATCAGTTCCGGGGCATGAAGGATCCCTATCTGCGGGAGCGCTCCACCGATGTGAAGGACATAGCCCAGCGGCTGATCAGCCGTCTGGTGCAGAATGAGCCCGAACATTTCACCATAGGTGAACCCGTCATTCTGGTGGCGGATGAGGTGACCGCCACCATATTGGCCGAGATCCCGCGAGAGTTTTTGAGCGGTGTTGTGTCGCTCAAGGGGGGAACCAACTCCCACGCCGCCATATTGGCGCGGGCCATGGGCATCACTGCCATCATGGGGGTCGAGCTGCCGCTTGGTGACATCGGCGGCCGTCCGCTCATCCTGGATGGTTACAGCGGCGATCTCTTCATCGAACCCAGTGCGCTGCTGCTGACCGAATACCGCCAGTTGCTTGATGAGGAGCGGGCCCTCGACACGCTGGTTCGCACCGTCGATAACCTGCCGTCCGAGACGGCGGATGGCGTCAAGGTCTCCTTGCTGCTCAACGCCGGGCTCAGTGCCGACACCGAGATATCCCTCAATCAACTGGCCGACGGGGTTGGGCTCTATCGCACCGAAATCCCCTTCATGCTGCAAGACAGTTTCCCCTCGGAGATGGAGCAGACTGCGCGTTATCGCGGTATTCTCGAAACCTATCGGGACCGTCCCGTCTGCATGCGCACCCTGGATGTGGGGGGCGATAAACCATTGCCTTACTTCCCTATCGTCGAGGAGAACCCCTTCCTTGGCTGGCGGGGGATCCGGCTCACCCTGGATCACCCCGAACTGTTCCTGGTCCAGCTCAAGGCGATGCTGCGAGCAAGCGAAGGCTTGGACAACCTCACCATCATGCTGCCGATGATCAGCAGCGTGGGAGAGATAAAAGCCTCTCGTCGCCTGCTCGATCAGGCCTGGCGGGAAGTCTCTGAAGAGGCCGCGACCCGCGGGGCCGCCATCAATTACCCCAGCCTTGGCGCCATGATAGAGGTGCCTTCCGCCCTCTACATCTTGCCGGAGATGGCGCCTCTCATCGACTTCTGGTCTGTGGGCAGCAACGATCTGACCCAGTACCTACTGGCGGTAGATCGCAACAATGCCCGGGTGGCCAACATCTATGATGCCTTCCATCCGGCGGTGATCCGAGCCTTGCAACTGCTGGTTGATGCGTCCCACCAATACAAAAAACCGGTGTCGGTCTGCGGCGAGTTGGCTGGCGATCCTGTCGGTGTCCTGCTGTTGCTGGCCATGGGTTATCGCCGGTTCAGCATGAATACCCACAACATAGCCCGCATCAAGTATGTGTTGCGCCAGTCGACGTTGAGCGAACTGACCAGCTTGCTGGCCGAGGGGCTCAAACACGACAATCCCCATGTGTTGCGTGGCCTGTTTGCCCGCTATCTGGAAGAACAGGGCCTGGGTGGCCTGCTGCGAGCAGGTCACAAGCCCTAACTGATTAACATCAAACCTTGTCCCCCTGCGAGATTGATCGCAAAATGCGGCTTTTCGTTTGACAGAGACGCTTATGCAGCACGATGGATATTGGGTTTTCTCACAGATTGATCCCGTCGCATTCAGCCTGGGGCCGTTGTCGGTACGCTGGTATGGCCTCATGTACTTGGTCGGCTTCGCCTTTGCCATGTGGCTGGCTGGCCGCCGCGCCGATACCCCCAACAGTGGCTGGACCCGCAATGAGGTCTCGGATCTGCTCTTCTACGGCTTCCTCGGGGTGATCCTGGGGGGGCGAGTCGGTTACGTACTCTTCTACAACTTCGATCTCTTCCTGGCCGACCCTCTCTATCTGTTCAAGATCTGGACTGGTGGCATGTCGTTCCACGGCGGCCTGATTGGCGTCATTACCGCCATGATCTGGTTTGCCCACAAGACCCAGCGTCACTTCTTCACGGTTGCAGATTTCGTCGCGCCGCTGATCCCGTTCGGACTGGGGGTTGGCCGTATCGGCAACTTCTTGAACGGCGAGCTTTGGGGTCGCGTCACCGATGTGCCCTGGGCCATCATATTCCCGGAGGCAGGCCCCGAGCCGCGCCACCCATCCCAGCTCTATCAGTTTGCCCTGGAAGGGGTGGTGCTCTTCATCATCCTCAATCTGTTCTGGCGTAAGCAGCCGCCCCGGGGCGCCATTTCGGGGCTTTTCCTGTTCTGCTACGGGTTGTTCCGCTTCCTGGTGGAGTTCGTGCGCCAACCCGATGCGCAACTTGGTCTTTATTTCCAGGAGATCAGCATGGGGCAGATCCTCTCCACTCCGATGATATTGGCCGGTGCCATCATGGTCTGGGCCGCCTACAAGCAGCCTCGCCTGTTCGGTAATGCCGCCAAGGAGGCAAAATGAGAGCTTACCTCGACTTGATGCAGAAGATCCTGGATGAGGGCACGGTCAAATCCGATCGCACCGGTACTGGCACGGTTTCTCTGTTTGGGCATCAGATGCGCTTCAATCTGGCCGAGGGATTCCCGCTGGTCACCACTAAGAAGTGCCACCTGAGATCCATCATTCACGAGCTGCTCTGGTTCCTCAATGGCGATACCAATACCGCCTATCTCAAGGAACATGGCGTCAGCATCTGGGATGAGTGGGCCGATGAGAACGGCGATCTTGGCCCTGTCTATGGCGCCCAATGGCGCTCCTGGCCGGCGGCTGATGGTACCGTTGTCGATCAGATCCAGAAGGCCATTGATGACATCAAGCAGAATCCGGACTCTCGCCGTATCATCGTCTCGGCCTGGAACGTGGGTGAGCTGGATAAAATGGCACTGGCCCCCTGTCATGCCTTCTTCCAGTTCTATGTGGCGGACGGCAAGCTCTCCTGCCAGCTCTACCAGCGCAGTTGCGACGTATTCCTGGGGTTGCCCTTCAACATCGCCAGCTATGCCCTGCTGACCCATATGATGGCCCAGCAGTGCGATCTGGAGGTAGGTGACTTCGTCTGGACCGGCGGTGATGTACACCTCTACTCCAACCACATGGAGCAGACGGCGCTGCAACTCTCCCGGGAACCGCGCTTGCTGCCGCAACTGGTTATCAAGCGTAAACCGGACTCCCTGTTCGACTACCAGTTCGAGGATTTCGAGATCCAGGGATACGATCCACATCCTGGCATCAAGGCGCCCGTCGCCATCTAATATTAAGGCGCCTGCGGGCGCCTTTTTCATCCCTTAATTTATGCAATAACGTAGATATTCATTCAGTATGTAAGTCAGTGGCTGCCTGAGTTTTTCACTGGCTTGTGCATGCTTATAGTCGCTTATTGGTGTTTTGCTTTCGGTTTTTCCGTTGCTTCAGGCTGTAAGAAACGATTTTTCATTGTTCTAATCCCTGTCTAGACTGGATCCAATAGAATTTTGGGGGGATAGCTTGACCATGAGTGATGTATTTAAACGCTTTCTGAAACTGGAGTCCGCTTCGGGGATTATTCTGATCCTGGCGGCGCTGGTTGCTATCTTGCTTGCCAACTCCAGTCTGGCCGATGCCTATCAGGCCTTCCTCAATACCCGGGTCCAGGTGCGCATCTCGGCGCTGGACATCAACAAACCCCTGCTGCTCTGGATCAACGATGGCTTCATGGCCATTTTCTTCCTGCTGGTCGGGCTGGAGGTGAAGCGGGAGATGATGGAAGGGGCGCTCTCTTCCAGGGAACAGGCGACCTTCCCGGCCATTGCTGCCGTGGGGGGCATGCTGGTGCCTGCCTTGCTCTACTCCTTCTTCAACTATTCGGATGAGGTGACCCGGGCTGGCTGGGCCATACCGGCGGCCACCGACATTGCCTTCGCCCTCGGCGTTATGGCTCTGCTAGGCAAGCGGGTACCCACCAGTCTCAAGGTCTTCCTGCTGGCGCTGGCCATCATGGACGATCTGGGCGTCATCATCATCATCGCTCTCTTCTACACTCAGCAGCTGTCGTTGGCGGCATTGGCCGTGGGACTGGTGGCAACCCTGACGCTGGTATGGATGAACCGCCGCGGAGTGGATCGCATCTCCCTCTACATGTTGGTCGGGTTGGTGCTCTGGGTGGCCGTGCTCAAATCCGGCGTCCATGCCACGCTCGCCGGGGTGATCGTCGGTTTCCTGATCCCTCTCAAGGGAGAGCGTCACCTCTCGCCGCTCAAACATCTGGAACACCAGCTCCATCCCTGGAGTGCCTACCTGATATTGCCCCTGTTCGCCTTTGCCAATGCGGGTGTCTCCCTCGATGGCATTGGGCTGGATACCCTGCTCAGCCCTGTACCCATGGGCATCATGCTGGGTCTGTTCGTAGGCAAGCCACTGGGGGTATTCACCATCAGCTGGCTGTCGGTGCGTCTGGGCCTCGCCCAGTTGCCACCCGGGGTTAACTTCCGCCAGATCTTTGCGGTCAGCATCCTGTGCGGCATCGGGTTTACCATGTCGATGTTCATTGCCTCCCTGGCATTCGAGCACGGCGGCATGGACTATGGCAGCTACTCGCGCCTGGGCATACTGGTTGGTTCCACCCTGGCTGCCGTGGTGGGCTATGTTGCCTTGCGCTTGTCCCTGCCCAAGGGGATCGCCGACCAGAGTACGGAGGGGTTATGAAGAAAACATTGATGGTATTGATGCTGCTCGGGCCTGCCACGGCCTGGGCCAGCGGGTTGGAACAATGCAAGCAGGATGCCGTTTCGCCTGACTGCTCCGCTTATCTCGATGGCGTAGTGGATGGCGCCCTGGGCATGGGAGATCAGCAAGCTCGTGCCCGTTTTGGGGAAACCTTCCAGGAGCGGGCGCTGCGCAGCCGGGTCGGTGAGCGACTCAAGCATGACAACAAACGCTACTGTGGCCAGCGTCGACCCGATGCCGCCAAGTTGAAACAGACCTTGATTAACCAGTTCGCGGCAAACAAGGTTGACTCGGTCAGTGACATGTATGACATTCTGGCGGTTGAACTCAGCTGCTACCGGAGTCCGCGTACCGCGGAAACCCCATCGGATGTCACACCTTAACTACAATCACCTCTAGTGTTCTATTGAGTTTTTGTTGTTTAAATTCAATGCGCTGTGCGTGATATTTTGGTTTGTGGCGGCAAAGTGGCGGCAGGGTTTTGGCTCTGCTGCCTTTTTGTTCCTCGCTCAATACCAGTCGACGCATTCTTCCTGCGTCTGGGAAATGTGCTTACCTTCTACCCCTTGAAGGTGGCTGTGATTCTGATGATCGGTTTCCTTCTGTATTTGCCCAACCAAGCGTGACCGGACACATTTCATAGAAAACCTATGTTCCGTGAGGTAGGTCAGTCGGCGCAGCAAGGCCACAGCGCCCTTTCAAAATTTCAGTTATCAGATCAGCCCTTATCACACCTAACCAACTGAAACTAAAAGTCTTCCAGGCAGCTCGAAGCAACTTTGCAGATCCTCCCCAATCATTCAAATCCTCACGGAAAGTACGACCATCCCAATACATTCAACGAGTTACGTTTTCACCTTCGTTATCCAGAGCCCCGCCGAACTGTAAAACCCTGCAATTTCTTTCGATCCTTTCAGATCCTCACCTCGTCCGAGATCCTTTATCTGGCGCGGCCTGGGCCTATGGTTTTGCGGTAATCCACTTTTGCAAAAATTTTTATTGGTGCGGCGCGCAGGCGGGAGCGGAAGAGCGCGGTTTCCGTGACGCAGACGCGGCGGTGGGCGTCGCTGCCTTGTGCTCGGAGGCTGTGTGCGTGCTCAGGCTTCACGTATGATGCAGCCCTGCCCGATGGTGCCTCTTCATGCGGCGCCATTCCCTGGCCATGCTCAGGCGCTGTCAGGCAGATAGAAGAAGGCCCCACGGTGTGGGGCCTTCTTCGCTTGGTGGGTTACTCAATGATGGGGGATAGGGTGCTTGCCAGTTGGCCGGCCTGCTCGCTCTGGCCGATGAATGTCTCGGCATTGGTTGGCGGTGGGCCACCGTGGTTATGGCTGGCGGCGGTGGCGGCCAGTTGCTCCACCACGTTCATCAGCTGGTTGAGCAGACGGAAGATGTTCACCCCATCGCTACCCATCCACGACTTGGGTGACTCGAAGTGCTGCAGCTCGCCGGCAAGTGCCCGACGAACCAGGGCGATATCTTCATCCAGGTTACCGCAGGCTGTCTGGCTCATGTTACCGGCGCTGCCCAGGATCATGTCTTCGGCGGTCAGCAGTTCGATATCCCCGAGCGCCTCGATACACTTCATGCCCCCGACCTCTTCCACGCTACTGGCCAAGACGCTCATCCGGTGCTGACCGAACTCGCCCAGGTACTCGTCCGCCTCGCGGATCATCTGCATGGCCTTGTCGTGCTGGCGGCGGTCAGTATGGCGTGACTGGTTGCCCACGGTATCGGTACGGCTGAACACCTCGGCCCGTTGCTGCTGCAGCTGCTCGCCCGGGGCGATATCCGGCAGAGGCCAGCCAGTGCCCAGGATGGTGCGAATGAACGGCCGGTCTGCCCGACCAAAGGCAAACCCCAGCTCGACCATGGTTCCCTCGATGGGGAACTGCATCAGCCCCTGCTCAGGTCCGCCGAACATGACCGGCAGCGGTACAGCTCGATAGAGCGGTGTCCCTTCATCTGGCTCGCCATCCTCATTGAACAGCCGCACATCTACCGCATAGCGAGGACGAAACGGGTCATTGAGCTGACCGGCGGTGGCCTGGTCGCTGATGGCCTCAACCCTGCCGAACTTGGGCAGGTGCATCTTGTCGGCCAGCTCGGGGAACTCCCCCTCCATCTTGCGCCGCTCTGGCGACTTCACCGGTTTACCTGGTGTGGCCGTGGTCAGGGTCATTTCGTCACCCTTGAGCCGTACCCGCTCCACCCGCTTGCCATTGACGATGGCCCCCGGGCGCATGGCCGGGATCGGGGCTAGGGTCATGGTGTTGCCCGCTTGGCGGGCCGAGAAGGCCGAGTCCAGTTCCACCGCCTTATCTGCCCAGCGGCTATGGACATGACTGCCCACGAAGATGGCGCCATCTGGTTGTTGATGCCAGATGAAGTCCGGTACCGCGAAGGCGCGGCCCGCATTATCGAGCAGCTGATAGCCGGTGCCGGCGCTGGTGAAGTTGGGGATCGGGGTGTCGGTGTAGTCTGCCCCGTCCGGCAGCAAGAAGGTGAGCTGGGTCTGGTCTGTCAGCCAGGCCAGCAGGCTGCGCAGGGTGGCATGCTGGATACTGACAGGGAACTTACTGCCCAGGATCCCGGCCAGCTCACGACATAGCAGCTTGCTGGCACCGTTGGCGGCGGGTTGTACGTCATAGACATAACCGGTGAACCAGCGGCGCAGTTCACCGTTGTAGCCGGTATCCAGGGTCAGGGTCTGCCCCTTGGTCGCTGTCCCGTCGATAGTCAGGGAGGCACGGCCACCGGCAGAGAGGTCGAGCACGATATCATGGTCAACCAGGTGGGCCGGTTTACCCCCTAAGGTCAGATTGGTCGATAGTTTCACGCCATTACGTCTCCCAGCTTGTCATCCAGCCCCTTCATCACCTTCTCCCAGGAACTGAGCTGCTCCTGCTCAGACGCTGCCGCGCTGCTGTCTGTTTTCGCCGGGGTAGCACTTGGCGGTGCCTTGCCCCACGGTGGCAGCAGCCTTGGGGAGGCGCTGCTCGCGCTTCTCCGGTACCGAGTTATGTTCGCGCAGGGTGAACTGCACCTGCCACGCCAGCAGGCCTTCTTGCTCGCTGGCGGTGATGCGGCCGGCAAACTTGGCCTGGCGCACTTTCACCGACTTGGCGAGCAGCGAGCCGACCCGGTAGATATGGCGCTTGCCGCCGTCACCTTTGGCATCAGCCAGCTCAAACAGGCGGCTCAGGGTCTTCTCATCTTTGAACGGTACCAGCCCAGACACATCCAGTTCCTTGGCCTTCTCCCCCTGCTCCGAGCTACTGGTGCTGCTGGTCTGGCCGCTGTTGTCTTTGTCCTGAAACTGCATCGATGCGGAGATCCGCATCGACTTCATTACAATGGGCTCACCGTCCAGGGTGAGCATGGCCGTTCTACTCATTGGGTTAACTCCTGCCAGAAGGTGAGGGGGGAGGGGGAGAGCAGCAGGGCGCCTACGGCGACGCTGTGGTCAGGGTGATCGCTCTCCAGCAACTGGGCGGCAAGGCTCGCCGGATCGCCATACCCGTGCCAGCTCCACATCTTGCCAGCCAAACTCGGCTTGGTGGTCAGCTCGGAGTCCAGTTCTGCGATACGGGCGGTGCGTTTGCCGGTCAGCGCGGCCAGCTTGGCGCGGGTGGTGTCCGGTGATGGCGAGTTACCCTCGCTCTGCTGCAAGGCAGAACGAGCGGCAGAGGCCAGCAGATGGCGGCGCAGCGGATCCCAGATAAGCGGGTCGCCCGCCTTCCAGCGCGGCACCATGGCCGCCACCGGCTGTTCCATCAGGTCGTTCTCGGCGGTGAGACGGCGCAGGGTGGTGCACCACTCTGGCAGCGGTAGCACTGTACATACCTCTGCCAGCTTGGCTGGCAGCTCCTGTTCGCTGGCGGCAGTTACCAGCCATACTACTGAATATAATTTTTCGGTCGGATGATTATTGTCTGCTTTATCTTGAAGTTTGGCCGCCAGTATCTTTATGGCTTTTGATGCTGCCAGTTCAGGTTCGCTACCTTGTCTATTTACGGCCACATAACTATGTGGCCCTGTTGAAATAGTCTTAACAGTCACAGAGGCTCCTATGCACACATAGCAGGGAATTTACCAGCAACCTTGGCCTCTACAGCGCAATATACTTGATCATAAGAGTTATACAGTGATGCCGAGTTATTTCTAATTTGAACCATCGCTGTTTCGCCATCAACAAACAATCTGTATTCTACATATACGTTTTCTGTTCCAGTTTGCCTGTTGTAAAGCTCTACATTATTTAATATTGCTCCATTTTCACTATCAAGCTCGAATCCGATGTGAGCTGAATGAACCCTGTTAAAGCTAGGATTCCTCCCTGATATTGTCAATTCGCAGTGGAGGACTGCGAATGCATATTGAATTACAAAGTCAGGGATTGTCATGACAGTCTGCCATGATGAGTTTAACTCGCCAAGGCTAACTCCAGCCTCAAACATGTCAACTCCAACATCCCTTAGGTTTTTATAATCAACAACCGTGTGGTTCTTGTTTGCAACAAGAAGTTCTGATGAAATGGATTTAGCAAATAGAACTGACTTACCATTGACATCAAAAAGCTGCATCTTAAGTCTTGAGTAATTAGACTCCTGAGTTAATTCCCAACCATCAACACCGGTTTGTACCGTTGGACCAATGACACTGAAGTAATTTGCGCCATCGCCCATGTCAATTAGATAATTAATGTCTGGGGCTCCCACTCCCTTCCCTAAGTTAGTTTTTAAATTATAGAAAGCCCAGTTTTGGCAGCTACCACCATTGTGTCCGACAAAGATTTTGTTCTTTATGGACTTCTTTCCAAAAAACTTCGGTGTACCGGTAAAGGTTATCGACCCCTTTACATGGCTAGTTCCGTCATATACAGCATAACCAGCTTGTTCAAAATATGGGTTATGGAAATTCATGTCGAATATCTTTGCTCCAAGATAAATCGCATTGTTTGAGGCCCACTCGCAATCTGAAAACCTGTTACCTTGCTGGCCAAGTACTTGCGCATTAGATGGTTCTACAAACTCAATATCCCAATCAGTAGCTCCAGAGAATCTACACATTGTCCATAAGTTAAGGTTAGATCCGTCTGTTACGTGTAAATTGACTCGGTTATTCCTGTACCAAACTTGATCGTTGACACACCAGAAACATCCGCTTTGATTCGAATACCCTATTCCATCTTTTTGACCTATATCAAAGCCTTCGATTATTACTTCTGATGCTCGGTCCCACCATCCCTCGCCGCGCCAAAGGCCTATTCCCTTTCCGTTACCTATCAACGAAAGCTTCTGCAGTGAAGTATGGTATTGGCCTGATTCATTGCCTATGACTTCACCGTTACGAGACTTAAGCAATATTTTGTCATATTGAATTAGAGCGTTATCACCCCCATCCCAATAAAGCTCTGTCGCATACGGCCCTACACCCTCTATACCCCACCCTGCGCGTCTATTAATTGTTGTTAGAACAGGGTAGCGCTCACTCCTGAGCTTTATCTTTCCACCATATATGCTGTTTTGCATGGTTGCGTTGAATATGGGGCCATAGTCAAGGACTGGGGCGAAGTAGTCTATGAAAAACTCACTACTTAAAATCCTTTCAACAGTTGTATTACCTACTCCAATTTGGCTTGCACCAGCTGCACCGCTCAGTTGCCCCCTTAATGAATTGCCACTTACCAGAACCCATTGACTATCTTCATTGGGAAGCTCATTGACATCAATTGCCTTTGGCAGTTGACCAGTCCATGAATAAACCTTGGTGCCATCTTTGCTCAGCACCACCTGTTTGGTTATCTCTATGGTCAACTTGGTGCCGAACTGGCCGATCAGGTCATAGCCTGCCTCGGCCATCGAGCGTTTCCAGAGGGCGAAGGTGTCAGGGATGGCGCCTGAACCGCCGCTACCACCCTGCCCACGGCCATCAATAACAGTGCTGTCAGCCTGCACTGTACCCAGCTTGGCCACGTAGTGCGGATAGCCGCTTTCGTCCACATGGTCGGTCAGATCCGCCACGCTGGTGATGATGGTGAAGTGGTTCTGATGCTCAGAGAGCAGCGAACCTGACCGGTGCACATCTACCCAGACGCCTATCGGCTTGGAACCCGGGTAAATGACCTGTGGCTGTTTCAGCTCGATGCGCAGGCCACCGACGATGGCCACGCCTTGGGTAACCTGATGGCCGCCATCCTGTTGCACGACCTTGAAACCATCGCCGATGAAGGTGTGATGGCCATAGAGCTGGCTGGCCAGCTGGCGCAGATCTTCATCCTGCCCGCGCAGGCGGGCGGCATAGTCAATCTGCCAAGTGCCGGCATCCACGTTGGTGAGGGTCGCCTCGGCTGCCTGGTCGTAACCCATCAGCATGGACTTGACCAGGGAGTTACCGGTCTGGCCGGTGGTCTGGTCGGTCTTGAGCTTGGTCTCGCGCCCCTTGTAGACAATCATCCCGATCACGCCGTTCTGCTTGTTGCGCAGGTACATGGCATTGAACGAGAAGTCGCCGACCGTGGTATCCATCACAATGGTGTAGGCCACCGCGTTGTTGTTGATGCGGCCGCGCTGGTCCACGTTCTGGCGATGCACGATCTGACTTTCCGGCGGCAGGCCGGTGTCCGGGTCAATGGGGGAGGTGATATCCAGATTCGGGATATCAGCCAGGATGAATTCATCCAGTACGACCGGTTGTTCTGCGGCCAGGCTGGACTGCCAATATTGTTCGAATGCGTTGGTAATGACCTGGCTCATCAGGACTCCTTGCTGGGCAGGCTTGCCCCGTAAACGTGTTGAATGAAATGGATTTGACCGGCGCGCAAGTATCCCTTGCAGGCGGGTTTATTGAGGGTTGCGGCAAATACCTGGTGACCCATGTCAATGCGGCCAGCATGCAGGTAGCCCACGGCTGGGTAGAGCACCTGGAAGCGGTAACGGCGGCAGGTGCGGCCGTAGTGCTGGATCAGGGTCTCCATCAGTTGCTGATTGGCGGCCAAGGCGCTGTCGGCCACCTCGATGGTGATGACGTCCCAAGGGGTCGCGTCTTGGCGTTCATGAAGTTCACACCAGCCGATACCAAGGCGCTCAAAGATGCGCTTGAAACCGGCCACTTCGCCCGAGTCCTGGGCATTGATGAAGGCGTACTTCACCCGCTTGCGGAACAGGTCAAGCGGCTCCCCCTTGAAGCGGGTGATGTCCCGCTCCCAAGCGATCAGCGCCAGCATGGCCTCCGAGCAGGTCATCGGGTCTTGCTGGGTCAGCGGTTGCAGCAGCCAGCCGCACAGGCGGCGCCAGAAGGCCATGATGCCTTTGGCCAGGAATGCTGGCTCTTGCACTCCCTCGGCGATGGTCTTGCCGTCTTCCCACCAGGGGGCCGTGCTGTCTGGCAGTTGCGGGGCCTTGTCCTGGTGGTTGAGTTCGGTGGTCTTAGTCATGGAGGAACACCTCCAGCGCACTCAGGCGCGGGATGGCGAGGCCAGAGACGATATCCAGCTCGGTGAAGTGCAGGCTCTTTATCTCGGCGAATGCCTGATGAAGCTCGCGGCCAAGCTGGCTCAGTGAAAAGCGAGACTGCGGCCATGCCCGGGTCACGGAGGGATAGTCCGCTGACTGGCGAAAGGCCGCTTTCACCATCAGCTCTACTTCACGTTTGAGTGTCAGCCGCTGTTCGGCTGTCATGTTCTCGGCCGGCCACAGCTCCAGGTGCAGCGAGTGCTCGGTTTCCGGCATGGCCATCACCTGCAGGTCATCGCCGTGGCCGTGGTTGCCCTGGTTGTTCACGTAGTCATTGAGCTTTTCGATCAAGCTGGCGGGGGTGGTACCCACTTCCAGCAGGATGAAGGCATTGGCGGTACCCGGGCCCCGCGGTGCGTCGTGCTCGAAGAAGATATGGTCGGCGCGGATCCCCGCCACGCTGGCGAGCATGGAGCGATAGATGGCGTCGATGTGATAGCGCCCCACCGCCGAGAACTGGTTCTGAATGCGCAGGCCAAGGGCGTCATTGCTCTCGGCATCGGCACCCTGGGTGGTGATCCAATCCCGGTCAGCGTTGCGAGCTGACAGGATGCCGGTCACCGGTTTGCTCAGCAGGTTGTAATAGCCGGGGGCCAGATTCCAGGCGCCGCCGGCGAACTCAGCCTCACAGACTACTTTGGCCACGGCTTCACCGGCGGGGCTCACCATCTCTTGGAGCGGTTTCAGGCGGTAGATGGTGCCGTTGATGCGCTCGGTGGTGATCCAGACATCTGCCGGGATGGTGACGGCCTCGCTCGGGTTGACCTTGATGAAGCTGACCAGGCCCCGAGTCTTCTGGGCGGCCTTGCGGGTGAGATCCACATCCCACGCCTTGAGGTCGAGATAGGCATCATTGGCGGTTGCGGCAAAGCTGGCTGGCAGCACATGGCCCGCCAGCAGGGTGCGGATCAGCCACAGCGCCGGGGTGATGACCACGCCGCGCACCAGACGCCAGAACGGGCTCACATCGCTGTCGTTGGTGATGAGGGAGCCGGCGGCCTCCACCTCCTTCTTGAGCTCGACCTCCATGGCCTGCTCGGTTGTCGGTACCCCGCTTTTCGCCAGCAGGGCCACAAAATCCACGGTTGGGCGCAGGTTCACAGGGTTACCTCCAGATCGCCAAATTCATAGGTGCGGGCGGTGACCAGGATCCGGTCTGGTGCCTCTTCGCTGATAACGATGGTGCCCGGGATCAGGCGCTCGTCGTTCTCGACCAGCAGCTCTATCTCGGTCATCACGTCGGCGCGCAGGGTAGGGCTGCGCTCGCCGATGAGCTTGCGGGCCAGCCCGGACTCCATGATGCGGTGCTTGATGTCCTGGCCGATGCTGTGGCGGTCTTGCGTCATGCGCGGCTGGCCGCCGGCATCGAGCTGCCATGCACCGTCTATGACCAGGATGTCGATGTATTTGGGATCGCTCATCACGGCGTCTCCAACCAAGCGTTCTCGGCCATCTGCTCCGGCGTCATCGGGTTCTGGCTGGTCATGTGCACTTCGCCGATGTGAATGGCCTTGGTCGGCTTCTGGTTGGCTGTCGTCGCGGCCGCATTGGCCTGGATCAGCTGTTGGCCAATGCCACCGGATGGGATGCTGCTTTGGCCTCCCTGGCGATAACGGGCGAGCGGGGCATTGATGTTCTCGGGGTTCGGCAGGTTGAGGTCAGGCATGGAGCCTCCCTCGATATTGACGCCCGGGATCATGTTGAGCTTGTCTATCAGCCAGTCGATAGACTTGCCGAGCAACTGGAACACGCCCCAATCGGAGAAGGTTTTTTTCAGGTCATCCCAGTAGTAGATGACAGCCGCAACAGCGCCGATCAGCAGCACTATCCCGGCGATGATCAGGCCGATAGGGTTGGCATACATGGCAATATTGACGGCCAGCATGATGGCCCGGAACGATGCCATCCCCGCCTTGAGCAGGTTGAGCGGGGCCATGATGACGGTCCAGGCGATGCCGAGCCCCAGGGTGGCCAACTTGGCGATCCCGGCTATCAGCATCCAGGCGCCAGTGACCATACTCAGGCCCACGATGGCGAGCATGGCGTAGCTCACCACCTTGGTCAGGTTCGGGAAGAGGTGAGTCCAGCGCAGCACATCATTGGCGCCATCAGCAAAGGCGCCGACCACGGCATTGATGGCGGGCAGCACCACGCCAAATGCGGCGGCACGGATGGCGAACCAGCCTTGTTCCACTCGCTGCCACTGGTCTGTCATGGAGGCAGCCATCTGTTCGGCCTTGCCCATGCCGTGGGTGTTGGCCAGCGCGTTGATGTTGGTGGAGAGGGCCTTGGTGTTGGTCATCAGCAGCTTGATCATGGCCACAGCTTCATCCGAGCCGAACGCCTTCTTGAGCTCGTCCCCCTCGGCCACGCTCAGGGTCTCGCCATAGCGCAACTTGAGTTTGTCGAGCACGGTCAGCACCGGCAGCATGTTGCCTGCCGAGTCGGTGAACTGCATGCCGAGCGCCTTCTGAGCGCCACCGACACCAGCCAGGAACGACTTGAACTTGGTACCGGCCTCGCCCCCGCTCATGGTGGCTTGCAGTTGGCCGAGTACAGCGAACTGCTCATCCATCGAGATGCCGGCGGCAGTGGCGTTGGCACCAATCGCCCCGAAAGCATCAGCCATGCCCTGGCCGGTGGTCTTGAACATCTGCACGGCAGTGGCGGTTTTGCCTGCCAAATCTTCCACCCAGTTGGCCTTGCCCATCATCTTGGCCTGCTGCTCGAAGATGCCGTACATGGTGCCCATGTAGTTGGTGATGGTGGCGGTGTCGGCCTTGGTGGCCTTGGCCAAGGTGGTCGAGGCGCGGGTAAAGGCGGGCAGCTCGTTCCCCTCCAGCCCGGCGATCGCAGACTGGATATCGTAGGAGGAGCGGACAATCTCTGTGGCTGACTCGCCATACTTGACCGAGAGCGCGAGCGCCTCGCGTCCCAGTGCACCGAGCACATCCTTTTTCACATCGAGGGAGGCGACTTCTCCGAGCGCCCTGTCCATCTCGATGGCAGGGCCAAGGGCTGACTGGATGGCCATGCCGCCGGCGGCCAAGGTGGTTGCACCCATGGCCATGTTGCTCCAGCCCTGACGACCGGCCTTGCTGACCTTGTCGATCTGGCTGTTGATGCCCTGCAGGGGCTTGGTGACCTGATCCACCAAGGCCACTTGCATCATCAATTTTTCCATCCAGGCCATCAGTCGTTATCCGTTCAGTGCTTTGGCAATGCCCTCGGCCACGGCGGCGGCGTTGGACTCTTGGTTGTGTTTTTCTAACCAGATGGCGCGAGCCAGGCTGTCGAGGTCGTCATCCTCATGGGGCAAGTAGCGGCGCCTCAGTGCCAGTACTTGCTCCAGTTGGTTGCGTTCGATGGCCTCGGCGCGCGCCGTCAGTTTTTTACGGTGATCTCCAGCTCGGGCGCGAACTCCTTGTTGATGGCGCCCGCCAGCTGCAGGGCGGCGCTGGGGCGCTTGAGCAGCTCATCGAGCGCCTCTTTGCTTTCCTGGCAGACGATCTTTTTCAGGTAGTTGTGAGCCGGTGCCACCTTGTCGTTGGGCATCATGTCGTTGATAAAGCCGTTGTAGGCCACCATGGTGGGGGCGAATTTCATCTCTTTGCCGGCGACGTCCAGTGTGATGATCGGTGTGGTCATGGGGTGGTTTCCTCTTGTTCAATCCAATGGTTCAGGGTGTTGATCTGGGTTTGGCAGCGGCGCATGGCCGTCTGCAGGGTGGGGATAAACCGCACGGCGTCGCCGTAGGTGCTCCCCGCGAATTCAGGTTCTGGGCAGTGAGGCACCAGCCCCGGCGGTGGTAGCCGCTTCACTACCTGGGTGTGCACCACTGTGGCGGGCTGGCTGGAGCAGGCGCAGAGCGCCAACAGGCAGAGGCTCACGAGCGCAATCCGGGCGGCCTGCCGGTGGCGTGGCCAAGGCGTGTTGCAGTTCATCGGCGGTTTTCCTGTTCTGGTTGTCGAGCTCGGTCAATGCCGCGTTCTGGTCGTTGAGCAGTAAGCGCAGACCCTTTGCCTGCATCAGCAGTTCCTGGAAGGCGGTCGCTTGCAGGATGTTGATGGTGTCGTTGGCGTTGGCCAGCTCCTTGGTGCGCTGCGTGAGCCGTTCACCTTGGGTAAACAGAATGGTGCCAAGCACAAAGCCGATGATGGTCGGCAGGAACCGGATGAGCGTGCTCATGCCAGCACCCCGCCGAACTCGGTGAACTTGGCCAGCAGGTCAGCCAGCTCGTGTTCGCGCTGGCCGTAGCCGGCGCCGGGCAGGCTGGCCCAGATGTTGGCGCACTTGGCGATCGCCTGGGGGATACGACCATCGATCACATCGGCCAGCGCTTTGCGCTCGCGGATCAACTGGATTGCCCAGGCATCTTGTGACTCAGGGCCAAAGTCCGGCAGGCCGAGCTGGTCACGGTAGTGGGGCCAGTGTTTCGACAGGTGCTGATAGCGGCCGGCAGCCGTGCTGACCAGGCGTGGGTTCACCTGCACCTTGACGTTGGGGTGGGTGCGGTAGTCGGTGAAGAATCCCGCCGGATTGACCAGCTTGTCGTACCCGTCATCGCCCCGGCCCTTGGTGCCCTCGGAAAAGGCGAGCATGTCGAGAAAGGCGGCCACTTGCGGGTGGCAGTTACTGCGCGGCATTGTTGTCCTCCTTCTTGCGCAGCATCAGGGCTGCACGGTCGCGGATGATGTCGATCCCAAGCAGTCCCACCATGCCACCCAGTAACGGGGTGGCCTCCTGGGGGATCCCGAGCAAGTGGGTCCCGGTGGCGGCCGCCAAAGTGATGAGGCCACACAACAGGGATTCGATCAGCCGGCGGCGACCCCGCCCACCGGCATAGGTGATGCGCAGGAAGGCGATGGCAAGTGCCAGCAGTGCCCCATAGACAGCAGGCCAGTTGTCCATCAGCCAGGCCAGCAGGGCAGCCCAGAGGGTGGGGTCTTTGTTTGGCATAGGGTTCATATCCCGTTCTCGATGCTTATTGGCCGCGACGCTCTGCGCGGCTCTGGCAGGGCACACACTTGCGTACCCCTGGTACTCGCTGGCGGCGCTCCTCCGGGATCGGGTCGTCGCACGCTTCGCAAAGGTGCAAGCTCTCGCCCTGGTAGTGGCTGCGGCCAAGCTGGTTATCCAACTGGGCCGCCAGCATCCGCTCGGCGTGTTGGGTGGCGCGGTCGATCAGATCCATCCGTTAGCCCTTGAGGTGACGGGTGTCGTCATCCGACAGGTACGGCACGCCGTTGATGTGCACGAAGTCGGGGGAGGTGACGAACCCCTTGACCTTGTGCACCCCCTTGCTGCCGCCCTTGGGATCGACATCGAGCAGGTCGGAGAGCAGCAGCTTCACGCCGAAGGCTTCCACCTTCATGGTCTCGTCGCCGGTGTCTGCGTAGAACAGCACATCGTCCGGCTTCATACCGCGCCAGCTACCGGCCCGCTTGGCCGCATCGCCCAGCAGGGTGAAGTTCTTGGCATCTATCTCGAACTCCAGCTCTGCGGCCACATCCCCATCGACATAGCCATCAGGGATGCCACGGGTTTGCGCCACGGCGCTGTTGTCGGTGATGGAGAGGCTGGCCTTCTCGATGTGCACCATGGTGCCCATCAGGGTGGTGTCGAAGGACTGGCCTGAAATACGGCGGGTCATGGGTTAGCCCTCCCCGTTGTTGAGGCTCAAATCGAGCATGATGTTGACGGTGATCCCCTTGGGGCAGTCCACGGTGCGCACCACCACATAGATGGAGACCAGGTTCTTGGCGGTCCACTTGATGGTGATGTCGCCATCCTTGGGGGAGGCGATGTCGCCCGGGAACGGCTGGCCGTTGATGGTGGTGGCGCTGGCCATCTGACGCAGGTCCTTGCCGAAGAACATGACGGCGGCGGCGGTGCTGCCCGGGGTGGAGTTGAACGAGCGGTCACCGATGCGGGCGATGGCGCGCAGGCGCATCCGGCGGGCGACCTTGTAGGCCACTCGCAGGTTTTCGATCACCTGGTAGTCGCCGCCCTCGGCGTCCAGGGTGCGGCCATCGGCCCAATAGACACCGTCATAGTCCGGGTACCACATCGGCACCGAGTAGCGGCTTTGTTCCAGGGTCTGCAGGGTGGCCAGCGGCAGTTCGGTGCCGTCCTTGTCCTTGGGGGTAGCGCCAAGGCCGACCACGGCACCGGTTTTCACCCGGCAAGGGCTATCAGCGATGCTCACTGCCCGGTTGCACAGGCGACCGGCGTAAGCCCCGATGAGGTTGGGCCACAGCTGCGGGATCAGGGAGACCGATTCAGCCGCGATGCCATCCTGCAGGGCGGCCAGTTCTGCCTCGTATTCGCTCCAGTCCTGACCGCCCTCGGCGGTGGAGACGATGCCAGGTACCGCCAGCAGCATGGCTTGCCAGCGCCCCCACTTGGCGATCAGCTCCTGGTTGAGGGCGTGGGCGGCGTTGATTTTGGTCGCGTCCCACTCTTGCCCCAGCACCACGACTGCTTCGAATGACTGGTTTTTCTGGGCGGTGCGAACGGCATCCTTCCAATCCATGTCGGTCGGCAGCACGAAGGCGGCGGCCGTCCAGTTCTGGCCGGCGTTGTCGCGGGCGGCCAGCAGGTTGGTTTTCAGTTCGCTGTCAGCCTCGCCCAGCAGCTTGTCAAAGTCAGACTGGGTATTGAGCGAGAGCAGCTTGTTGGTGTTGGTCGGCGCACTGCCGATGAACAGCAGGTGACGCTCGACTTCCGTCACTGGCCCCTGCATCTGGTTCAAGTTGTTGATCTGTACATAAGGCCACATGGCGTTATTTCCCCTTCATGCCTTGCTTGTTGACGTCCCAGCCGTAGTTGATGCTTTGCAGCGCTCGGGCAAAGGCCTGTTCGCGTTGCTTGGTGTTGGCGCCCAGGAACGGCGGGCTGGCAGCTGGATCTCCCAGCTCTCTTTGACCGGTTCATCCTTGAGCTTTTTGATAAGCAACCCCGCCTGGGCGTAGTTGAGGTTGCCCGTTATCCAGCCTAGCGAGGCCGAGCGGTATGCCCGCTTGCGTTTGCCCGGGCGCTTGAACCCCAGCTCGCGCAGCTTGCGGGCTTGTGCCTTGCTGGCCTGCTTGTTCTTGCCGCCATCGCTGGGGGCAATACGGCGCCGGCTGATTGCCGTCACCTTGTAGGTGTGCCCCTTCTGGTGGGTATTGGCGATCACCCCGGCGTGGGCGCTCATGGTGCCCTTGGTGAAGCCCAGCTCTGCCACGTCCTGGCGGGGCTCGCGGATCAGCAACAGCTTGGGCAGGCCACGCAACATCTTGCGTTTGCCCCGCTTGCGCGGCGCCCACGGCTGGCCGTTGGGGTCTTGTTGCTGGCGCACGTTACGGGCGGCCAGCTTCTTCATCTCATTGGCCGCTCGCCATACTAGGCGCTTGCACTTCTTGGGCGGCAGGGCCAGCAGGTTGAGCTGGTCTTTGCCACGACGGGTATCCAGCGTGATGCTGATCATGACGGGTCACCGACCTGGTGATGGCCGGTATCACCCACGTTCAGGTCGATATGGTCGGCCACCCAGATGTCATAGGGGGCCACGTTCCAGCGCTTGCCATCCCAGTTGATGGGGCCCCGCTCGTGTTCAACCAGGCGCAGCGGCTCGGTAAAGGGGAGCTGGATCTCAAGGTCAGCCGTCTTCTCATCGTTCGGGGTGACGGCGTACTCGGGATCGCCCAGATCGAACCGCTCGCGGAATTCGTCATGCTCCTGCACCCAGGCCGCAACTGATGCGAGCACGATGGCCGGATCCAGTTCGCGAAACGGCAGCTGCTCGATGGTGAACACCGCCTGATAGGTGAGCCATGCCACATCCACTCCGGTGGGGCCCATGTTCTTGGGCTCCAGCCGGATGGTGCCGTTCTCCATCCAGCTATCGAGCGTCTTGTGAGACTTGGCCGGCAACACCCGCAACAGCTCGGCGTGGAGCGCCTGCAGGAAGTAGCCCTGGGCCTGTTGCTCGTTCATGTCGTTACTCATATCAGCGAGACCCCGGCACGGCGCTTGCCCTTGATACTGCGTACCAACTGCTGACTCTCTGCCAGCAGTTGGGCGCCTTGGTCTGGCGATCGCTCTACCTGGTTGTTGGCGGTCGCCCGCTCGGTGACGCTGGCGAACTCGGGTAGCAGCGCGGACTTGGCACGGGCAAAGACGGCGGCCAGGTACTGCTCGGTCAGGGCATTGGTGCCGCCTTCCAGGCTGGGCCCGGGTACCTCGGCGGCGGTGGTGTAGCCCTTGCCCAGCAGCGTGGCCTGATAGCTCGCCAGCTGCAGGTTGATTTCAGAGACGGCGGCCAGCAGGGCTGCGCCGGTGGTCTGGGTATCCAGATCGGCAGGCGTGGCGCGGCGGCGCTCAAAATCGGCGACGGCCACATCCGGCCAGAACCCGTCATTGCGGATAGTGGCGGTGCTGTAGTCGATGTCCTTGCCTGCAAACATGTCTGGACCCCTGTTGATGCTTGCCAATGTGAACACCACTGCCCCGGTTGCTCGGGTCGCCGATGGCGCGGCGAGAAAAGGTGCACCCCTGTAGCCACGGATCACAGGATTCGGCGCGAGCCTTGCGGCTGGCCTATCCTCCCCGCCGGGGTGCGGTGGCGCGGAGAGTCTTATTGCTCCGGATTGAGCGCCCGCAGGCGCATGGCAATCTTTTGGCGCAAGGTGCCGACGCCCACCTTGCCGTGCAGCTTGTCGGCCTGGGCCAGCCAGTGATCGGCTTGCTCCAGGGTGGCGCTGTCACCCACTGCGCTCGGGCGGGGCTGGCCGTCGTGGTCACGTAGCAGCAGGCAACCGGCGGCCTTGAACCACTTGGCGGTCAACCGCTCGTTGAGGCGCCAGTCATTGCGCACCTTGTCGAACACCCGGTAGAACCATGGCTCGACGGCATGCCCTTCGGCCGCTTGCTTCTCGGCCCACTCCAGCACGGTGTCGGCCACAAAGTGGGCCCAGTCGCGCTTGATGTTGTTCGGGGTGCGCTGCCCCTGGGCAATGGCGAGCTCCGCCCAGGCAATGCCTGCGTCGAAATCGCCAACGTCAAAGGCCCAGATGATGAGGCGCTGAAACAGCTCGTTCTGGTAGGGCAGGCCGGACTCACTGACGGCGGCCAGATAGCGCTCCACATAGGGGCGGTACTTGGGCATCAGCTCATCGCGTTTCATGTTCACCCGGTCACCGATGCGCGCCAGTTTGCGCAGCCGGACGATGTCCTGTTCCAGGGCAACCAGTTGCAGGTGCAGGCTGTCTGCCACTGCACCGGTGGCCATGCCAGAGCAGGCGGCCTGCTCGGCCCCTTGCATGGCTTGAACGCGCTGCTTGTGACGTTGACCGGGTGAGCTCATGAATTAACCGCCGACTTCTTCTGGCTTGGCACCGATGACGATGTCGGCCTCTTCAAAGCCGCCATAGGCCTTGTGTTCGCCCAGGGCGTAGCCTTCCATGCGCCAGTACTGGTTATCGAAGCTCTTGCTGTCCTGGTTATCGTCGGCCTTGCGCTTGCGGGTACCGCGCTGGGTGTAGCAGTGCAGGTTGTCCAGGGTGGTGACCACCATCCGCTTGCCCGGGAAGAAGGGCGGGATATAGGACTTGCGACCGGCGATGGTCTTCTCCAGCTGCTGAGCGGCGATCTGCTCGCTCGGCTTGGTGGCTTCGCTGTAGAGCTTGGCTTGGGAAGCGGAGACTAGGTCGGTACCGACCAGCACAACCAAGCGCGGGTCCTGGCGGAACAGGGGATCGATGGTGCTGTTGATGAGGTCGGAGGCCATCTCATCCAGGGTTTTGTAATCGCCCTTGCCGTCCGGGTCGAAGTAGATTTTCTTGCCGGGAGCAGCCTTGATGATCTGGCTGCCGTTTTTCCACTCACGGGCAATCTGATGCCAACCCTTGTTGACGTCTTCACCCAGTGGGTTCTCGGTCGGATCGGTGGTTTCAGCGGCTTCTACGCCGTTCCAGCCGACTCGCATCATATCGAGGGCGAATGCCGTGTTGACGAACTCGCCAACCAGCTTGATGAACTCGCCTTCGCTACCGGCATTTGCCCAGGTGCAGAGGGTGGCCCAAGAGAGAGAGGCGCAGGAGTCGGTCTCTTTCAGCTCGTACTTGTTGCCATCAACGCCCACTTCGCCCTTGAAGCGGCCGCCTTTTTTACGACCGGTATAGAGCTGGCCGACGCCGACCTGCACCACTTGGCCGGTGATCTGGTCTACATCCAGACAGGTGATCAGGCCAAGGAACTCGACAGATGCCAGGATGGCTTTGCGCAGCGTGGTTTCCATGGGGCCAACGACACTGAACATCTTGGCCAGTGCAGGCTGTTCAACCTGATAGGCCTTTGCCAGTTCGCTGCAGAATTGGTTCAGGCTTTTTTCGGCATGAACGGTAAGGGTTTGGCTCACAGTCGCTCCTTAGCAAACTTGATATTTGTTGTCGTCACCGCCCAATGGGCTCGGGCGCTGATCCGGCAGCTCAACGGAGAACTTGTCGATCTGGCCTTTCAGCTCGCTGACGGTGGCGGCCAGACCAGTGATGGTCTCGTTCAGCTTGCTGAACTTGTCGTCTTCTTCTTTCGGTTCAATAACCGGATCGGGCGTTACCTCCGGCTTTGCTTCCAGCTTTGCGCTAAAGCCTTCGATCTTGGAGCCAAGGCCGTTGACGGATCCCAGCAACTGGTCGAACTGTTCTTTGGTCATTTCCTCATCCTCTTGATGGCTGGGGGTTGGTTTGGTTTCCTGTTCACCATGGCTGGCCAAGAAGCTGAAAAACTTGGTGATCAGACCGTCGGCTTTTTCGTTCTTTGGCAGTTTGAAGGTGGAGAGATCCAGCGGCTCACTGGTGCCAATCAGGCGAGACTTGCCACTCTTGTCTTTGAACTTCAGGTGGGTTGTGCCGGTGCTGGCTGGTTCATCGGTGACGCCGAGGCCGCGCAGGTAGGTGCGGCCCAGATCGGCAAATTGCTCTTGCGGCTCGATGGAACAGAACTGGTATTGGCCAACCTGGTTGTAATAAACCAGATCACGGGTCGGGCTCAGGATGGCAAACAGCTTGAGCTTGCCATCAACGACTTCTGTCTTCAGTTCCTGTACATAGCCGAAGTTCGACCAGCGGTCGTGATCAGGCCAAATCAGTGCGGTGTAGTATTCCGGATCGTAGGTCTCGGCCATGTCAGTCAGCCAAGCGGCGGTAATCTCACGACCATCGACGGTTGTCCCTTCGGTGGCGATACAGACCCAGCCAGTTCTCAAGGTTGATGTGTTCATGCCTGCTCCCAATTGATACGGGCTCAGGCTATCGGGTCGGGAAGGGGTATTCATCCGGTTGTGTTCTGGAGGATTCGGATCCAGCGGGATATCCGAATTGCTCAGAACATCAGTGGGATAAGTGGGGATAGTGGGCTGGCTATGATGGCGCCATCATTCATATCGATGGAGGCGCCGTGGCGTATCCCGAAGAGATCCGCAATGCTGCGCGGGGACTCTACCTTAAGCGATGGACCCCCCAGGAAATCAAGGACGAACTGGGGCTGAACTCCTGCCGCATCGTCTACTACTGGGCCGAAAAGCTCGGCTGGCGGGATCTGCTTACCGATGAAGCGGTGGAGGATGCCATTGCTCGCCGCCTGCACTCCTTGTTGTGTCGTGAGAAGAAAACCAGCGCCGAGATGGACGAGATCGACAGGCTGGTCGGCCACCATGTCAGCCTGAAAGAGAAAGCCCTCAAGTGGGCCGAGCGCCAGCAGGCGCTCACCACCCGCCGCGAAAGTGGTGATGAACAGGCCGCCGAACGGCCGCGCCGTGGCCGGGGTGGCCAGGATAGCAGCAAGGGCAAGGGCGGCAAGAAGGCCAAGAACGAGGTCGGCCACCTGACAGCTGATGACTTTGCCGAGTGGCTGGGTACCTTGTTTGGCTACCAGCTGCGCTGCCGTGAGGCGAAGAACGACCCGGCCTTGCCGCGTACCCGCAACATCTTGAAGTCGCGTCAGGTCGGCATGACCTACTACTTCGCCGGCGAGGCGCTGGAAGATGCGGTGCTGACAGGTGGCAACCAAATATTCCTGTCCGCCACCCGCGCCCAGGCGGAGGTGTTCCGCTCTTATATCTGCAAGATTGCCCAGACCTTCCTTGGCATCACTCTGACCGGCAACCCCATTGTGCTGTCGAACGGGGCCGAGCTGCACTTCTGCTCTACCAACTCCAACAGCGCCCAGTCCCGTTCCGGCAACGTCTATATCGATGAGTACTTCTGGATCCCCAACTTCGAGAAGCTGTCGGACGTGGCCAGCGCCATGGCGACCCAGAGCCGCTGGCGCAAAACCTACTTCTCGACCCCATCGAGCAAGGTTCACGAAGCGTACCGGTTCTGGACTGGGGATCGCTGGAAGGGTCAGCGCCCGAGCCGTGTGGCCATCGACTTCCCAGGTGAAGATGAGATGCGCGATGGCGGTCGGGTCTGCCCCGATCGCCAGTGGCGCTACGTCATCACCATCGAGGATGCCCTACGCCTGGGCTGCAACCTCATCGACATCGAGGAGCTCAAGGACGAGTACCCGGAGGAGGTGTTCGATCGCCTCTACATGTGCCGGTTTATCGATGATGCCCTGTCGGTGTTCAAGTTCCAGGATATGGAGCGGGCAGGGGTGGACCCGACCAGGTGGGAGGACTACAAGCCTGGGCGGCCTGACCCATTCGGTCGGCGAGAGGTATGGATGGGCTACGACCCGAGCCGCACCCGCGACAACGCCACCCTGGTGGTGGTTGCCCCACCCACTGTCGCCGGCGAGCGGTTCCGGGTGCTGGAAAAGCACTACTGGCGCGGGCTCAACTTCCAGTATCAGGCGCAGGAGATCGAGCGGATCGCCAAGAAGTTTCGGGTCACGTATCTGGGGGTCGATGTGTCCGGCATTGGCTCAGGGGTCTATGACCTGCTTAAGCCGGTATTCAAAGGGGTGTGCCACCCCATCAACTACAGCATCGAGAGCAAGTCGCGGCTGGTACTCAAGATGATCGACGTAGTGGAGGCCAACCGCATCGAGTGGGACAGCTCGGATCGGGATATTCCACTGGCGTTCCTTGCCATCAAGCGCAGCACCACCGGCGGCGGCCAGATGACGTTCAGGGCTGCCCGAGACAACGTGACCGGACACGCGGACGTATTTTTTGCCATCGCCCACGCCGTGGCCAATGAGCCGCTCGATACCAACCGCAAACGTAAATCCACCTGGACAACCAGCGAAGTTAAGAAGGCAGCATGAAGAACGATATCAGTCAGTTGACCGAGGAACACTTTCACGAATGGATCAGCACCCTGTTTGGCTACCAGCTGCGCTGCCGTGAGGCCAAGCTAGACCCGTCACTCGCGCCCATCCGCAACGTTTTGAAGGCTCATCAGGTCGGCATGTCTTATTACTTCGCCGGAGAGGCTTTTGAAGATGCCGTATTGACTGGCGACAATCAGATTTTCTTGGCAGAAACCCCAGAGATGGCCGATGTCTACCGGACCTATGTCTGCTTGATAGCAAAGAGGTTCCTCGGCGTTACCCTTACCGGCAGCCCCATCGTCCTGTCGAACGGCGCGGAGATCCATTTTCTTTCTCTTGATGACCTGACCTTTGCTGGAAAAGCTGGCCACGTATACGTCGATGAGTATTTCTGGATTCCTGATTTCGGAAAAGCGCTGCACTTGGCCGGCGCTATGGCTATGCACAAGCGCTGGCGCAAGACCTACTGTTCAACGCTCTCTGAGCGCCGCGGTATGGCGCGTAACTTCTGGAGCGGGGATCACTGGAAGAACCTGTACCCAGGCCGAGATTCGATCACTTTCCCTGGCGAATCATCGTTGCGCGATGGCGGCCAGCTTTGTCCCGATCGGCAGTGGCGCTATGTCATCACCATTGAGGATGCCGTTCGACTCGGTTGCAACCTCATGGACATTGATGAGCTCAAAGACGAGTACTCGCAGGAGGCGTTCAATTTCCTCTTCATGTGCCAATTCAAAGACTCCCAGGAGAGTTCTCTCGCATGACCAAACAACAGCAACCGGCCGAGGTGGCCACTCCAACCAAGCCCGGAACGGTAGCGTTCAGCATGCCGGAGGCCATCGACCCCACGGCATGGATGACCGATTACACCGGGGTGTTCTACAACCCCTATGGCGAGTATTACCAGCCGCCCATCGACCGCAAGGGGCTGGCAAAAGTGGCGCGGGCCAACGCTCACCACGGGGCCATTCTGATGGCGCGGCGCAATATGGTGGCGGGCCGCTTTACCAATCAGCGCAGCACAGTCACCGCCTTTGCTCACAACTACCTGCAGTTCGGGGATGCGGGCCTGCTCAAGCTGCGCAACGCCTTCGGCCAAGTGGTAGGGCTGCACCCTCTCTCGAGCGTCTATCTGCGCCGGCGCGAGGATGGCTGCTTTGTTTACCTGCAGTTGGGCAAGCCGAACCTGATTTACCGGCCGGAGGATGTGATCTGGCTTGCCCAGTACGACCCGGAGCAGCAGGTCTATGGCATGCCGGATTACCTGGGGGGCCTGCAGTCGGCCTTGCTCAATCAGGACGCCACCCTGTTCCGCCGCAAATACTTCCTCAATGGCGCCCACATGGGGTTCATCTTCTACGCCACCGACCCGAACATGGACGATGACACTGAAAAAGAGATGAAGGAGATGATCGCCAACAGTAAGGGGGTGGGTAACTTCCGCTCCATGTTCGTCAATATCCCGGAAGGCAAGCCCGATGGAATCAAGCTGATCCCGGTGGGGGACATTGCGACCAAGGACGAGTTCGCAGCCATCAAGGGGATTACCGCCCAGGATGTACTGACCAGCCACCGCTTTCCGGCTGCGTTGGCCGGCATCATCCCGACCAATGGCGGCGGAGGCCTGGGGGATCCCGAGAAGTACGATGCCACTTACGCCCGCAATGAGGTGCTGCCGCTGTGTGAGCTGCTGCGAGATTCCATCAATGGGGCTGGACTCCCTCGCTCCCTTTGGGTCGATTTTCGGGAAACTGTCGGCACTGCTGTATAAACAAACAGTGTCTGATGTGGCAAAATAGTGCGTTGATTTATATGAGAATGGGGGGCGTGATGCGGGTTTATTGCAAAGTGTGTGGCCAGCGTGGCCGCATAACCAAGACCAATCGACTGAGCGATGATGTCTCTGATCTCTATTGCCAGTGTACTGACGCCGAATGTGGCCATTCCTGGGTGGCTTGTCTGTCGTTTGCTCATACCCTGAGCCCGTCAGCTAAGACGACAAACCAGCTGGTGCTGAGCTTGATGGGGTCGCTGACGCCGGAGGGGCGGCAGATGGTACTGAAAGGACTGGGGGCGCAATAGCGCCCCAGTTGTTTTTCCAATACACTCGATACCGTCATACATTGCACGTGTGATTTCGTAGAGACCTAACGCAGCATTAAGCGGACTAAAATAGTTGATTATAATATGGAGCGAAGCGGAACCTAACCAACTATTTTAGTTCTGTTTAAATGCTTTATTGTGTTTATCTGTGAATCATGCGCCTAATCAAAGAAACAGCATTTTCAAAATCGCTTTTTAGGAAATAAGCATTTTTCTTTTTATGGTTTTCTTTCCATTGTTCAAATTCACCCTTGTCCCCTTCAAAACCAAAGTAAGTAATTTTTCCTTTTACTTGGCCAAGTAAAGACCAAATATGTTCATCTATTTCGTGAACTCGAACACCTACAATGAAAATTTTTGATGATTTTATTACTTGAGTTTTCCACAAATCATATTGGTGCTCGACGTAATCAGGGCTTACTTTAACTGTTTTTCCAACAGCAAACATCGCAATGGCAGGAGCAATACTATCCTCAAGTCTGCATTTATTGAGCGTATCAATTTGATTTAATGGTTTTATTTGTGCTTGAATATCAGCCCTGCCGCTTCCAGATATGTGCACATTTCGTATCATTCCCGTTGGTAGATCCGGCCAAAAATTGCTAGAACCATGGAATTTCAATAAACGAACTCCACCGCGCTTATACTCCGAGCTATAGTTTGTGAACAAGCCAATGCTAGCAGCAGATAACTCAAAAAGAAGATCATAATTCAAACTACTATATATAACCCTTTGACTGGCTAGTTCTCTAAGAAGGGTTATATACACATTTTTAGCGGTCGGTCGAAAACTAGCCAAATATTCAGCAAGCTCTCGTTGAAACGACATAATGCTGCCATTCGTGTACTCATAATATGCCTCCATTCCCTCCTCAAAGTTAGCCTCAAACTTTTGTTTAAGTTTATCTGGTAACCTTGAAGCAACACCACCTCTAGCAACTAAGTCACGGAATAGGCCCTTACCCAAAGGAGGTGGATAAGGTTGAACTCCAATGCTGCCATAACTGGCACCTGCACCTAATAACAGAACAACTGCCACAAAGCTCTCCTACAAACATAATAGTGACTAGATTGAGGGGGTACTAATCCGTTAATAGAGCGTTACCATATAACGCCGAATCGCCCTGATAACCGTCCCGAGAAAATTCATTTTAAATCATGATTTAATCAGCCAGCCACTGGTGCTGAATCCATTTACAATAAGATTCTCTTTTGGCCCCCTTTTTGTCGCAGAGCAACAATACACTCAAGGAACTGCTATGGAAAGCTCCATCAAGGCTCGCCTTCATGCATAGGTCAAATTGTGATCTAGGGGACCCCGATCACATAGTGTAGCTAGGGTGGCGGAACGAGAAAGAAGGAGAAGGTCTTCTGGTACTTATACCAGCAGGCCCTGAGTGGTATGTACTTAATGTTTGGCGGCGGCCTCCACATGTTGACGGTGGTCCGCCACTACCTGATGCAGTGCTGGCCGGTATGTTGGATTGAGCTGTTCGGCGGCGCCCGGATTGGCTCGGTCGATGGGGCTGCCCGGTGCGATAAAGAGGGTGCGGCCGGTGACGGCACACCTGATCGTGCCGCTCTGGTCGATGGCCACGGGAGTAAGCCCGTCCACGATATGGCGGCGGCCAACAGATCGGCCATCTGCGGTCAGCACCGGCACGGTGGGGCGGTTGGCTCTGGTCTGAAATGGGTTCGGTACCTCGGCGGCGATGGCCGGCAGGGCCAGCGATGTTGGACGAGGGTGCCGGCGGTGCAGAATGGCGCAGGCCACGGACTGCTGTTTGCCCTTGAGCATCCCCACCCACTGGCTGATTTCCTTGGCTGGCCAGCGCTGCTGGAGAATGCAGGTCACCGTATTATCCAGACGGCGGTACTCTTCTCGGCTGACGGTCTGCTTGCTGTTCATGTTCATGCCCACTCCTCGCTGTAGTCGTTCTCTTCTTGCATCCACGCCGGCACATCCAGCCCCTCCAGTACCCGCCACATCTCTGACTGATAGGGCTGCGGCAGCATCTCGATCCAGTCGCGGGTTCCAGCGTGGCCCTGCACCTGGTACACCTCGCCACAGAGCCCAACCAGCATCGGCCAGTCCTGGTCATCGGCTGGGATCGCGCATTCATCTGCTTCGGCCTGTTCGGTTGGGCGCTGGCCATCTGGCGCCCAGTCCGGCTCGCTTGGTACCGCTCGGCTCGATTGCACCTGACCGTTCTCAAGCCAGAGGGTGAAACCGTCTGCGCGAACGCTGGCGCCTGAGCGCAAACGCCCGATAGAGAAGGGTGATAAACCCCATTGCTCTGCCATCAACTGATCCGCGAACGCCTCAGGATCCGGCTGCGTACAGTTATTGTCAGAGCTCCAAGGTGCCGGGCATTCGCCCGACTGAACACCAACACCCAAACCCACACCGGCAACCTCTGCGGCTTTAGCAACCTCTGCGGCCTCTGCTGCCCTAGTGGCCCTGGTGGCCGCATGGGTGCCGGTGGGTACTACTTCCCACCCTTGCAGGCGGGTCTTGATGCCAATGTTCGCGGAGTGCAGCCCCATCAGCCGCTTGATGTCTTCGCCGTAGCAGTTGGCCTGCTCCTCGATGAGGTGGGCCAGCTTGATGGGGTGCTCGGCACGGGTGGCCAGCGCCCCGCCCATGGCTTCCAGGTAGCAACGAAAGATGGCGTTATCGGCGGCATAGCGGGCGGCCTCAAAGCGCGGGTCTTGTAGTACCGGCTTGGGTGGCCCCACCAGATCGCCATGCTTCTTGGCGTTGCTGATGCGGCGCAGCTCGCGCCACACCCCGACCGGTGCACCGCCGAGTTGCTGAAAGGATCGAATGCCCCACCAACTTGCCCACGCGCAGGCATGCAGCGCGCCTTGATCGGCAGGGGTGTTCGCTTCTTCGTCGTCACCGACATAGGCGCCATCGATGTTCTTGGCGATGTACTTGGCCAGATAACCGGTGGCATCGCCCTTGGTGGGGTCGATCAGCTTCCAGTCGAAACGGGGCGTGATATCGGTGAATGAGGGGGCGGCGATGGGGTTGCGCACCAGTTCGGTTTTGTCGTCGGTCAGGGCATAGCGCTGCAGGGTGCTGATCACCTTGTTGCGATCGCTCGGGCGCATAAACAGCAGCATGTGCCAGTGCGGGGTGGCGTCGTGGTGCGGCTCGCACACCCGAAAGCCATACACCGGGGTGCCGTGGCGCTTGAGTGCGGCGCGGGTCAGGCTCCACAGCTTGGCCAGATAGGCGCAGGTTTCGCGCGGGGTCGCACCTTCATACTTTTCGTTATCAATGGTCTTGCCGTTGCGGCCGGTCTTCCAGGCGTGAAATTTGCTCGGTGCGGTCCAGGTGAAGAACACCCCGACGTGGCCTTGGTCTTCGGCGTAATCCTCAAAGCCGCGCATGCGGGTCATCATCTCGTTGCGGCGGTTGATCGGGTTGGAGATGCTCGCTTCCCAGCAGTCCTTCATCGAGATCACCAGGTCGTGCTCGGCGTTCATCACCTCCGACTCGGCCAGCCAGCGCATCATTGCCCGCTTGCGCTCGCGCACCACCTTCATGGTGGCGTTCGAGACGTAGGCAGAGACGCCTTTTCGTACATTGCCCAGCAGGATGGCGATGTGCTCTTGCAGCCGATCCCAGCAGCGGTTGACGCGCCTCTCCCACCACTTGGCACTGAGCAAGCGCACCATCACGCTGAGGATCCAGCTATCCCGCGCCTCTTTGGTTTTGAATTTCGGTATCTTGCCGATGAATTCCCACTGGTCGGCGGGTTGCTTGATGGCTTCCCATGTCGCCATCAGATCCAGTTCACCGGCGGCGCTGTTCTGCTCGATGTTTTTCCAGATGGCGGCTGTCATATTGGCGAACTGGTGAGCCACCCGCTTGCGGCCTTCGTCATCGCGCATGTGTTGGGCATCGACCGGGATCGCCTGTACAAGGGCACGAATCCACCTGACCCGCTCACTCAGCCAGATGTTGGCAGTGCGGGCTTTCTTGGCGGTGCCACCCTTGCGGCGGCGCATGTACTGCTTGAACAGGGTCAGGGTCAGCGGCATGGAAAAACCATCGAGCAGTTGCACCGCCCACACCAGATCATATTCACCGACCGAACCGATAAACGAATCGGCCAGGTTGATACCTGGCATGGAGTTGGAGAGCGATTCAATGCGCGACCGCAAGGCCTTCTTTGACAGCGGGAGCTGTCCGTGAGCAGCCGACGGCAGGCGGGTGATGGCAAAACCAAAGTGGCCAGCCTTGGCGGCTGGCCCTGTTTTTTGTTTGTTGGTCATTGGTGATCGCGGCTCAAAAACTGGTTTAGTGTGGTCAGGTCGGTTCTGCGAGCCTTGATCACTATGGTGGTGTGAGCACATATCCGGCGGGCGGCTGCGCACTGGCGAAGGGTCAGCGCTATGGTGGCCCTGGGTCGTGGCGAGATCTGGCGGCACTCGATGAGCTGGCGCTGATACCCGCGCAGGCGCGCACTAGCGCCGCGCAGGTCTTCCCACCACCAACCCAAATTCCTTTCCATTTCTGATATCAGGCGGAGGCTCATTTGATGGTCTCCCCAAGTCCATGGAGTTGGTCGCAGGGTTCCCATCCCAACCACTCAAGGTAAGTTCCATTTTCGATGGCAGCATCTCGACCAGCTTTCTCATCCAGCAGGTCTTCTTGAAACGCGATCATGTCCAAACAAGTAGCGATAGTTAACCTTTCACGGCGGCAGGCAGCGAGCAGGGACCTAATGGCATACACGTTGGTATTAGGCAGATTCGCTCTGCGCAACATGAGCAGTTGACGCTGAATCTGACGAAGTGCTTCTCTATGCACAGTGATAATGAAGTTCTTCGCCGCAATATCAGCCTTGAACACAGCATTTACGCCGTCGTCATCTTGGATAATTGCGTTCATGCGATTACCTCCCTCAACCCGTACTTTTGCGCGTTCTCAAACCACCAATCGCCAATATCTCTGGCCAGCGCGGTGTCGCCTTGACCCAGTGCCAGCCAATACAGAGTACGGATCCCTCCCATCAACAGCGTTTCCTCCTGGCTGAATTCGCCGGCGCGCTTTACCGCATCCACAGAAAAAGCAAAGTGCTTAGCCAGCTGGCTAACAGGTTCAGGTGCCCGCAGGTGAGCTGGGCCAGACTCGGTTTGAGCCAATTCATCGATAGGCGGCTCAAGTTCAAACAGGTCGCTCATTCCTCGTCCCCCATCACTGAGTCGTCATCCATCAGGTCTTCCTGCTTGCTGGTCACGACCAGCTGCACCTGGATGTATTGATCTCCCGAGTAGAGCTCCCCCAGGGCAATGCGGTTGACCTGCTCGTTGCTGGCCAGCAGCTCGGTCAGCAGCGGCAGCACGGCCCGCTCTGCCCGCTTGGCGATATGAATGGCATCGATGCTCATGCCACCCCCTCAACAATGCGGATTGAGCCTGAGATAAGGCGCTCCATGCGGGCGTATCCGCGTTGGCCTTTCAACCAGGTGGTGCCGCAGTTGATGTAACCGCGGCTAACCAGATAGGCACTGGCGGCCTTGATGGTGGGTTCGGTGTGGCGAGTGATAATGGCGGCCATGGTTATGCCTCCTGCTGTGGGTTGGTATGGGCACCGGTCAGCAACCAGTGGAGGTGCTGTTTCAGGTCTGCATGGTTCGCAATGAGTAGGAACAGGCCGCCTCCGACCTCCCTGTATCCCAACTCATAGTTCTTGAGTGTGGTGGGCGGAATGCCCAGCAGGTCGGCGAACTTGGGGCGGCTCATGCCCAACTGCTCCCGCAACTGACGCAGGCGCTTGGCGGCATGGTGGTTAAGCAGGTTGATAGCGGTCATTTGTTCGGACATGGTCAGGCTCCTTGTTGAGCTGTGCAGGGATGGATGCAACTGAACAGGGAGGCCCACGCCAGTGCAGTGGACCGCTCAGCGAGCGCAATTCCGTCAGGGTGCTGGGTAAGACGGGAGCCACAACGGCCCGCCAGCTTGCGTTGTTGAATACGAAGGTTGCGCAGAGCGCAGGGGATCGCTAAAGTTGGCATGTCGATTTTCCTAGTTGACGAATGAAAGGCCCGCTGGAGTTGCTGCTCCGTTAAGCGGGCTTTTTTATTGCCCAATGGCGCGAGGGCCTTGCTTGACCATCTCGCTGGCAGCCAACACGGCGCGTTTCATGCGCAGCTTGGCGGCTCGTTCCTTCTTCTCTCTCTCGATATCGCCGATAGCGCGGGTCACCGGAGCCGGGTGCCATACCTTGCTGTCACAGCCGCAGCGAAATTCACCTTGATAATCCAGTTCCAGCACGGCCAACCGGATCGCCTCACGTTGTGCATGGGGCAGGGCAGACAGGGTTGCGGTCATCATCTGGCCACGCGATTGGCGGGCGATGGTGCAAATCGCGGCTTTTTTGGCGGAGCTGATGTCCAGCCAGTCGGTATCCAGGCTGCTGCGGGTCTTGCCGAACAGTTCGCGCACCAGCATTAATCCTGCGGTGTTCATCGCGGCCTGTTCGACTGGCGTCAGGCCAGCCAAATTGCGTTGCTCTGAGTCGATGTGTTTTTGCATGGCTTCCCCCTTACATGGTCATGGTTTGCATCAGGATGTCTGATGCGCAGGCGACGGTCGGCACGGCCTGAAAACGGGCCTCGATGTCATGGATTAAGATGGCGATAGACCCCATCGCTGACGTGGCCACGCTCACCAGGGTGTTGCGTTCCGAGCGGGTGATCCGGCCCCGGCTGGTCAGCTCCAGCGCTCGCTGGCCGATGCTGGCGACCTTGGCATTGAGGTCGATCGCTTGATGGGGCAGTGATGGCGCGCGTTCAGCTTTTGGAATGGCCATGGCGGTCAGGCCACATTCCATCAGCATGCCGTCGATCAGGGTTTCGTCCCCTTCGGTGGCGTGATACAGCGCGATGAGATCGATGGCCGTCAGCTTGTGGCTTTCGCATGCCTCGTTGAGCTTGTTGTGCAGCACGCCGCTTTTCATGCCGAGCGCGCGTTCCAACTGGCTGACGTTATGCCTCTCTTTGAAACAGTCGCATGCACTGGCAAAGTGGTTGTGTGAAAACCTGGGCTTATTTGACACTCTGATTTCCCTCCAAAGTTCGCTATGGTTAGCTGGCTGTAAGGCAACTCAACGAGAAACCAATGCGGCCGTCTGGCACTGCATCCGCAGCGCTTCGAGATTGATGACCACCTTTTGCCGCTGGCCGTCTTTAGGCAGGTAAGGCAACCGGCCCGCCTCGATCATCGACTGGACGTAGTCCTCAGAAAAACCGCTCAGCTCGGCGAACTTCTCTTTGGAGCAAACCGGAAAGGTATAAACGGGGATGGTTGGCGTCATGGCGAGGCCCTTACTGTGCGTTGTTATCAGGGGTTGGCGTGATGGGGTCGGCCTTCAACTTGCCGACGGTCAGCACTTCAATCTGGTAGGCGCGACCTTGGGGTATGGTTTCGCCCCATTGGGAAATTGCTGCTTCTGAAATGTTCAGCCTCTTCGCCAGCTCAGCCGCTGACCCGAAGTGGTTGATGGCATCTATTTTTTTCATAAACCCTCATTGCAACCTTAAGTTTTGATTCGGCCAATCGTAACTTAGGGTTTTACCATAAGCAAGCTTAAGGTTTGAAATAATGAACCTTAGGGTTTGATCTCGAAAGTTAAGCTAGGTTAATGCACATCTCAGAACGAATTTTCAGTAGAAGGTCAGCCCTTGGCCTATCCAAAGCTGCGTTAGGCAAAGCCATAGGCATAACCGGTGTTTCGGTAGGCAAGTGGGAGTCAGGTCTGAACCAGCCAAAGGGCCGCTATCTCAACGACTTAGCGGCTGCGCTTGGCGTGTCTGTCGATTGGCTACTGACAGGCAAAGAGGAAGGCGTCACTAGCGTGGTTGAGTCTCCGTTTCCTGGTTACCGCAACGTAGAGCCAGCGGTCATCCCGCAGGGTGATCGAGTGCCGATCCTCAGCTATGTGCAGGCAGGCAACTGGCGGGAGATATGCGAACAGGCTACGGGCTTTGATGGCAACGTGGAGTATGTGACGGCCAGTGTGGACATCGGCCCCCGTGGTTTTGGTCTCTGGTTGCGTGGCAACTCGATGTCACCGCAATTCAATGAAGGCGATTTGGTGATCGTTGACCCTGACGAACAGCCGCGTCCGGGGGATTTCGTGGTAGCCAAAAACGGCAGCGACGAGGCCACCTTCAAAAAGTACCGGCCTCGCGGTATCGATGAGAACGGGAAAGAGGTGTTTGAATTGGTACCGCTTAATGAAGATTACCCGCCTATGCACTCCGACCGGCAGCATATCGAGATCATAGGCGTGATGGTTGAGCACAGAACTTTCAGGAAAAGATAACAAGGTGCATCTATTCCCGTTTTTCTTCCTCACTAGGAAGGATAGCTAGCTAATGGATCCGTTATTCACTGTCACCGAATTAGATAGTGGTTATCGTGGTCTATGTTCATGCGGTAGAGCAGTCTAAGCAAGCAACTCATAGTTAATCACAGAGCGCTAAAAATATTATATTTTAATTACAATAGAGAGTTTATATATGGAAGTTATAGATGCTGTGAACAGCAATTTAAGTAAAAACTATAACAAATGGAATTGTAATGTTTTTAATCACGATGACATTAAAGAAGAATATTTGCAGAGTGGCATTCATGTATATAAGAGTGACAGTCAAGAAATTGATGTTTATGTAAATGGACTCGTTGGCGCCTCGGGCATTCCGGTTGAAGGCGAGTTTTGTATTATCGTAATGTCTGGAGCTGTTAGTAATAGAGAAAGTAAGGACGCTCCATTCTTCTCTGGTTTAGAATTAGCAAAAAAATGTAATTTACCAATTGTAGCGATTTCAGACCCGACACTATCAATTGATAAGTCACTCAACCTTGGTTGGTATGCAGGAAATATAAGTCAAATAGATCTTCAGGATAGGATACTTAAGATAGTAGAAAGTATTATTTCTAAACACAAATTGAAGCCGATCTTTGTCGGTGGTAGCGGAGGTGGTTTTGCCGCAGCTCTACTGGCTATAAATTCGACAATACAATCGGTTGCAATAGTATGGAATCCACAAACTGACATAACAAAATATCATAAGATGCATGTTGATAAATACGTTAGACTTGCATTTGATACCGACATAGATAAATCCAATAACACTGATGAAGCGAAAGCGATTTTAGAAAAATTCTCTATAAAACATAAGCTTGGAACTGCCCCTTCAAATAGCTCAAGTAGAATACTTTACCTTCAAAATAAAAGTGATTGGCATTTGGTGAAGCATGCCAAACCTTACTTAGAGTGCTTAATGGGTGGCGAAAGACGTTATGGAAATTGTTTTAGGTTCTCCTTTGTAGATTTTGTAGTTGGTAACTGGGGGGTTGATCACAGCGCTCCTCCTGTTGATGAAATAATCAATGCTATCCGGACTGTAAAGAATAACAATATAGATAACTTCATGTTGAAGTTTAGTATGGGCGCTGAAGATCTAGCATGGAATGATTTTGATAAAAAGAAGTTTGTTCCCTTTGTCGTTGAGAATAATGGCTCTTTAGATATTGAGTTGGTCGATAAGTCATCCTCATCTGCGCCAGACCCTGAACTTGCTATATGTCTTTATAAAGATAAAAATATTGTTGTACAAAGCTCTTATCAGAGAAGTAGAAAATTTGATATTGACTACGTAGATTTTGACTCCATAAAAATTTTGTTAAAAGATGGGTTTGGTTTAACCTCGGAACAGTTTTATACAAACATTGGAGGGAGATATATTTCTTTATAAAAATAGTTGTCAAAGCGGTTGTCGTTTGCATGAAACAGCGAAAGGTTTCACATGCCGACTGGTCGAAGCGGGTCTGCTAGGATGGCTGTTAGAATATTGATTTCGCCATTAGTGGCCTACTCTGGCAACTGCACCAGTAGAGGCCCTCGGCGCGCACATGTTCAATCGTGCCCTTCCCTTGTAGGGGGGGGCGACTCGATGAGGCAATTGGCGTAATTCTTCTTGCCATTTGTACTTCATCGATCAGGTGAGACCATTCTCAACTCAGGATTAGGCAGACTCATGACTATCTCCCACATTGAACTGTTTGCTCGCACTGAAGTGGCAGCGTTGGCAGCTCTATACACCAGTTTCCAATTCTGACGATTTTGGACGCTAAATTGCCAACTAATCCATCTACTCACACCTTCCTGAAGATTTGAGCTGATATAAATCAATGACTGTTCGCAAACTCGATGATGGCAAGCCCAAACTCTGGCTGGCTGAAGTCTACCCCCAAGGCCGTGATGGTCCTCGCAAACGAAAGCGCTTCGCCACAAAAGGGGAAGCATTGGCCTGGGAGCGCTTCACCCTTGATGAGCATCGGGCCAAGCCCTGGCTAGGGCAAGAGGCTAAAGAGCATCGCACCTTGCAAGACATGATCGATCTCTGGTTCAAGCTTCATGGCCAGACCCTTAAGCGTCAGCATGTCCGGCTGGCCAAGCTGCAGATCATCTGCAACGGCATGGAAAATCCGAAGGCAATTGATGTCACCCCTAAAATGTGGGCGCATTACCGCGCCAAGCGAATGGCCGGTGAAATCGACAATGGTTGGAATGTAGGAGCAAAAAAGGCCATCACTGCTCGAACGGTTAATCAGGAATTAGCATTCATCAAGGCGGTATTCGGTGAGCTGATCCGTTTGGGTGAATGGCTTCACCCGCATCCATTGCAGACAGCCGCCGCAGTAAAAACCCCCGATCCCGAGATGACCTTTCTGCAGCAGTGGCAGATCGCCGATCTACTCTTGGCGGCGCAGCGATACCCTAACTCTGATCTGGCGCTCATTATCAAAATCTGTCTGGCGACAGGCGCGCGCTGGCGTGAGGCTGAATCACTGACTACATCGCAGGTCACCCCGTACCGAATTACCTATACCAACACCAAGGGCAACAAAAACCGGACGGTGCCGATCAGTAAAGCGCTTTATGATGAGCTGATGACGGGTAGCAAGAGCGGCCAGCTGTTTCAGCCATGCTATCTGGATTTCGGAAGGGCACTGAAAACAACCGGTATTGAATTGCCTGATGGTCAGCTGACCCACGTCTTGCGCCATTCGTTCGCCAGCCACTTTATGATGAATGGCGGCAATATTCTGGTTCTACAAAAGATATTGGGCCATGCAAACATCCGTGACACGATGCGCTATGCCCACTTTGCACCCGACCATTTGGAAGATGCCGCCCGATTAAACCCGTTGGAAATATGGCGGCAAAATGGCGGCATAGTTTAGGATTATTCGCTTTTATTGCCTCCTATACCCTATCAAACAGCTGAGTATTACGGGATTGCGCCGCTATGTCACACCTTAACTACAATCACCTCTATTATTTTTGGATGACTCAGAAGAAGGGCTCAGTCACTCAGGCGGCGGAGGCTCTTTTCCTGACGCCCCAGACGGTTACTGGCCAGATCAAGTTGCTGGAGCATCGGCTGGGGGGCAAGTTGCTCAAGCGCAAGGGGCGCTCTCTTGAGGCCACCGAGTTGGGGCAGTTAGTGTTTCGTTACGCTGACAAGATGTTCAGCCTCTCCTACGAGATGCTGGATATCGTCAATTACCGCAAGGAGAGCCAGATACTGTTCGACGTCGGTATCGCCGATGCACTCTCCAAGCGCCTGGCTAGCCGTGTGCTGCTCTCCGTCATACCCAATGATGGCTCCATCCATCTGCGCTGCTTCGAATCGACCCACGAGCTGCTGCTCGAACAATTGAGCGAGCACAAGCTCGACATGATCCTCTCTGACTGCCCGGTGGACTCCAGCCAGCATGCTGGCCTGCTTTCCAAGCGACTCGGTGGCTGCGGGGTCAGCTTCTTTTGCAAGGCACCGCTGCCGGAAAAGCCTTTTCCCGCTTGTCTGGAGGAGCGCAAGTTGCTCATCCCGGGTCGCCGCACGGCCATGGGACGTCAGCTGACCCAGTGGTTTGAGCAACAAGGTATCTCCCCCAGTATTTTGGGGGAATTTGATGATGCCGCGCTGATGAAGGCCTTCGGCTTCTTCAATCAGGGCATCTTCATGGCACCCACTATCTACCGGGAAGAGATACTGGAGGGGGAGGGCGTCATGCTGCTCGGTGAGACCCAGGATCTGATGGAGGAGTATTACGTCATCTTCGCGGAACGTATGATCCAGCACCCAGCGGTCAAGCGGGTATGCGAGAGTGATTTCTCTTTCCTGTTTGCCGGACAGGAGAATTTTTCCACCATACAGCCGGCCAGCCTGTCGTTTTAAATTGAGGCCAGTCAAGGTATTATCCCGACTTGCGTCAAGAGGAGTACGGCATGGATCTGGAAGCGATGGAAGCGAATGCGGGGAGGGCGGTGGCCTTGCTCAAGGCGCTGGCCAACGAGAGAAGGCTGTTCATTCTCTGTCAGCTGCTGGACAAGGAGTTGTCGGTCGGCGAATTGAACGAAGTCCTTGGCTTGAGCCAGTCAGCATTGTCACAACATCTGGCGGTACTACGGCGAGATGAGCTAGTAGAGACGCGAAAAGAGGCCCAGACGGTCTATTATTCGCTACGCAGCCATGAGGTGCGCGAGATGATAGGTTTGTTGCACAAACTTTACTGCACGACAGATAAATAAAAAACCGGCACTGAGGCCGGTTTTTTTTGCTTTATTCAGCCGAAGCTGATTAAGCCATAGCTTTGATCTGGGCAGACAGGCGGCTCTTGTGACGAGCAGCTTTGTTCTTGTGGATCAGGCCTTTGGTAGCCATGCGATCCATGATCGGCTGAGCGGTAGCGAAAGCAGCAACGGCAGCAGCTTTGTCGCCAGAAGCGATTGCAGCAATTACTTTCTTCAGATAGGTACGGGTCATAGAACGACGGCTAGCGTTGTGTTGACGACGTTTCTCTGACTGAATCGCGCGCTTCTTAGCAGATTTGATATTAGCCAAGGTAAAACTCCTAAAACTGTCTTAGCGAGTGTATTGAAAAGGCCCGGAAATATGCCTTCTCAACCACATATTGTCAAATGATTTGTGCAAATAAACACCGCCCCCCGGTGGTGTGTCAGTTGGGAGGCGGTTAAACTGTCGGCCGATTCTAGCAGCATTCTTTTCATTCTGACAGTTCCAGAGGCCTCGTCTTGAGTAAGAAATTGATCAAATCCGGTATGATAGTGTCCTCAATGACACTGGTATCCCGCGTGATGGGCTTGGTTCGCGATGTGGTTATCGCCAATCTGCTCGGCGCAGGAGCGGCTGCCGATGTCTTCTTCTTTGCCAATCGCATTCCCAACTTCCTGCGGCGGCTCTTTGCCGAAGGTGCCTTCAACCAAGCCTTCGTCCCGGTCATGACCGAGTACAAGAAAAATGGCGATGAGCGGGAGGTGCGCGAGTTGCTGGCGGCGGTGGCAGGTACCCTTGGTGGCATAGTGACCATAGTGACTCTGTTTGGGGTGCTGGGCTCTGGCGTGTTGACTGCCCTGTTTGGCTGGGGCTGGTTCTGGGATTGGTTGCATGATGGTCCGGCGGCCGAGAAGTTCGAGCTGGCCAGTTTGATGCTCAAAATAACTTTTCCTTATCTCTGGTTTATCACCTTCACCGCCATGGCGGGGGCCATCCTCAATACCTTCGGCCGCTTCGCCGTCTCCTCTTTCACACCCGTCTTTCTCAACATCACCATGATAGCGTCGGCCTGGTGGATAGCGCCGCTGATGGACAGGCCGGAGCTCTCCCTGGCGATCGGGGTCTTTTTGGGCGGCCTGGTGCAGTTTCTATTCCAGTATCCTTTCCTGCGCCAAATCAATATGTTGGTATGGCCCAAGTGGGGCTGGCACCATCCTGGGGTGGTCAAGATCCGCACCCTGATGATCCCGGCACTGTTCGGGGTATCGGTCAGCCAGATCAACTTGCTGGTCAACACCATGCTGGCCTCCTTCCTCGCGACCGGGGCCATCAGCTATCTCTACTACTCGGATCGCCTGCTGGAATTCCCCTTAGGCCTGTTTGCAGTGGCCATCAGCACCGTCATCCTGCCTGCTCTGGCCAAGAAGCATGTGGATTCAGATCCCGCCGATTTTTCCCGCACCATGGATTGGGGGGTGCGCATGGTGATGCTGCTCGGCCTGCCGGCCATGATAGGGATTGCCATCTTGCGTGAACCCATACTGCGGGTGCTCTTCATGCGCGGTGAGTTCGGTCTGCACGAGGTTGCCATGTCCAGCGCCAGTCTGCTGGCGTCGACCACTGGCCTGCTCTCCCTGATGCTGATCAAGGTGCTGGCCCCCGGCTACTATGCACGTCAGGACACCAGGACGCCGGTGCGGATCGGCATCATGGCCATGGTGACCAATATGGTGTGCAACCTCATCTTCATCTACCCCCTCGGTTATGTGGGGTTGGCGCTGGCGACCGCCTGTGCCGGCACTCTGAACGCAGCCCTGCTGTTTAAAGGCCTCTATCAGCAGAGTGTCTATCGTCCATCCCGTCAAACCGGGGTCTTCTGCCTCAAGTTATTGGCTTCGACCTTGATGATGGGGGGCCTACTTGGCTACCTGTCACCGGATCTTGCCCAATGGGGGGCTTGGAGCATGGCCAAGGCCAGTTGGGAGCTGACGCTGTTGCTGCTGATGGGAGGCGGCGTCTACGGGATCTGCCTGCTGATGCTCGGAATCCGACCACGACACCTGAAATCCAGCCGCGAGGGCTGATCCAGACCGCTGCCTGATATATAATCCGGCGATTTCGACAGCAGCAGAACACAAGGCACTGATGGAGCTTATCCGCGGTATTCACAATCTCAAGCCCCGTCACCAGGGCTGTGTGTTGACCATTGGCAACTTTGATGGGGTCCATCAGGGCCACCAGGCGGTGCTGACGCGCCTGCAGGAGAAGGCTGCCGCTCTTGGGCTGCCAGCCTGCGTCATGCTGTTTGAGCCCCAGCCCCTGGAGTTGTTTGCAGGGGATGACGCGCCCGCTCGCCTCTCCCGCCTGCGAGAGAAGGTAGAGGCGCTGGCAGCGCTGCACATAGACCGCCTGCTTTGCGTGCGTTTTAGCCGCGAGTTTGCCGCCCAGTCCGCCGACATCTTTATCAAGCAGCTGCTGGTCGAGAAGCTTGGGGTTCGCTACCTGGTGGTGGGAGATGATTTTCGTTTCGGCCAAGGCCGGGAGGGGGATTTTCAACTGCTGCAACAAGCCGGGCGCCGTCACGGCTTCGAGGTGGTCAGCACCCAGAGTTTCCAACTTGCCCGCCAGCGGGTCAGCAGCACGCTAGTTCGCGAGGCTCTCGGCGCGGGGCGCATGGCCGAAGTGGAACTCATGCTCGGCCGCCCCTATGCCATCACTGGGCGGGTAGCCCATGGTGACAAGCTGGGACGCACCATAGGTTTTCCGACGGCCAACCTTGCCCTCAAACGCCGGGTCAGCCCGGTCGGTGGCGTGTTTGCGGTGGAAGTGGTATGTTCCGACAATCTATTCCCCGGCGTTGCCAATGTGGGTGTGAGGCCGACGTTGAGCGGCTCGCAGGCCAGATTGGAAGTACATTTATTTGATTTTTCTGGCGATCTCTACGGTCAACAGGTCAAGGTGCTGCTTCGCCACAAACTGCGCGAAGAGCAAAAATTTGCCTCTTTCTCCGCCTTGAAAGAGCAGATCGAACGAGATGCCCAGGCAGCCCGAGCCTGGTTTGGGCTGCCGTTATTCAATTTACCCAGCACTCTTTTAGAAAAGAAGGGAACCCAGGACTGATGAGCGACTATAAACACACCCTGAATCTTCCGGAAACCGAGTTCCCGATGCGTGGCGATCTGGCCAAGCGCGAACCCGGTATGCTCAAGCGTTGGTACGATCAGGATCTCTACGGGGCAATTCGCCGCGCCAAAGCGGGCAAGCCTTCATTCATCCTGCATGACGGCCCTCCCTATGCGAACGGCAGCATTCACATCGGTCACTCGGTCAACAAGATCCTAAAAGACATCATCATCAAGTCCAAGGGGCTGTCCGGTTTCGACTCCCCCTATGTGCCGGGTTGGGACTGCCATGGCCTGCCCATCGAGCTGAAAGTGGAAGGCAAGGTTGGCAAGCCTGGCGTCAAGGTTTCTGCTGCCGAGTTCCGTGCCGAGTGCCGCAAGTATGCCAAGACTCAGATTGAGGCCCAGAAGACCGATTTCGTCCGTCTGGGCGTGTTGGGGGATTGGGAGAAGCCCTACCTGACCATGGACTTTGGCACCGAAGCCAACATCATCCGCTCCCTGGCCAAGATCGTCGACAACGGCCACCTGCACAAAGGCTCCAAGCCGGTGCACTGGTGTACCGATTGCGGCTCCGCCCTGGCCGAAGCCGAGGTGGAGTACTATGACAAGGATTCCCCCTCCATCGATGTGCGCTTCAAGGCCGTCGACGAGGCTGACGTGGCAGCCAAGTTTGACTGCGCCGAGGGCCATTATGGCCGTGGCGCGCTCTCCGTCGTTATCTGGACTACCACCCCTTGGACCCTGCCGGCCAACCGCGCCGTCGCGCTGCATGCGGATCTGGACTATGCCCTGGTCCAGGTTGAAGGTGAGCACCCGGAGCGCCTGATCCTGGCCGCCGACCTGGTCAAGGACGTGATGGACCGAGCCGGTATCGATCACTTCCACAATCTGGGTTATGCCAAGGGCGCGGCCCTTGAGCTGCTGCGCTTCAAGCACCCCTTCTACAGCTTCGATGTCCCTGTGGTACTGGGTGAGCACGTTACCCTCGATGCCGGTACCGGCGCGGTGCACACTGCGCCTGGTCACGGTCAGGAAGACTTCGTGGTCGGCCAGAAGTATGGTCTGGAAGTGGCTAACCCCGTTGGCAGCAATGGTGTTTACCTGCCGGATACCCCGTTGTTCGCCGGTCAGCATGTCTTCAAAGCCAATACCGCAGTGGTAGAAGTGCTCAAGAGTCATGGCGCCTTGCTCCATCACAAGGTGTTCAACCACTCCTACCCGCATTGCTGGCGTCACAAGACCCCGATCATCTTCCGTGCCACCCCCCAGTGGTTCATCAGCATGGAACAGCAAGGGCTGCGCAAGCAGGCTCTGGCTGAGATCGAGCGCATCGAGCAAGATGGCATCGCTCAGCAGGGCCAAAGCGGCTGGGTACCGGCGTGGGGCAAGAACCGCATCCAGGCCATGGTCGAGAACCGCCCGGACTGGTGTATCTCCCGTCAGCGTACCTGGGGTGTGCCCATCTCCCTGTTCGTACACAAAGAGACCCAGCAGTTGCACCCGGAATCCGTGCGCCTGATGCACGAAGTTGCCAAACGGGTTGAGCAAGAAGGTATCCAGGCCTGGTGGGATCTGGACAAGGCCGATCTGCTGGGCAGCGATGCCGACAACTACGACAAGGTGCCTGACACCCTGGACGTCTGGTTTGATTCGGGCTCGACCCACTCCTCTGTGGTCGCTGCACGCCCCGAGTTCAACGGCCACTCCGCCGATCTCTATCTGGAAGGTTCGGATCAGCACCGTGGCTGGTTTATGTCTTCCCTGATGATAGGGGTGGCCATGAATAACAAGGCGCCCTACAACCAGGTTCTGACCCACGGCTTCACCGTCGATGGTCAGGGTCGCAAGATGTCCAAGTCCATCGGTAACGTGGTCAGTCCTCAGGATGTGATGAACAAGCTGGGTGCCGACATACTGCGTTTATGGGTAGCCAGCACCGACTACACCGGCGAGATGACGGTCTCCGACGAGATCCTCAAGCGTAGCGCCGATGCCTATCGCCGTATCCGCAATACCGCCCGCTTCCTGCTGGCCAACCTCAGCGGTTTCAATCCGGCAACCGACATGGTAGCGCCTACCGACATGGTCGTGGTGGATCGCTGGGCCGTGGGCCGAGCTCAGGCTGTCCAAGCCGAGATCATCGAAGCTTATGAGTCCTACAACTTCCATGGCGTGACTCAGAAGTTGATGCAGTTCTGCTCCATCGAGATGGGCTCCTTCTATCTGGATGTGATCAAGGATCGCCAGTACACCGCCAAGGCCGATGGTCTGGCGCGTCGCTCCTGCCAGAGTGCCCTCTACCACATCGCCGAGGCCATGGTTCGCTGGATGGCACCCATCATGAGCTTCACCGCCGATGAGATCTGGGCTCTGCTGCCGGGTGAGCGTACTGAGTTCGTGTTCACCGAAGAGTGGTATGACGGCCTCTATGGCCTGGCTGCCGGTGAGCAGATGGGGGATGAGTTCTGGGCCGAAATCCTGACCGTGCGCGGTGAGGTGAACAAGGCCCTGGAAGCGGCCCGTGGTGAGAAGCGTATCGGTGGTTCTTTGCAGGCCGAGCTGACCCTGTTCGCCAAGCCTGCTCTGGCCGAACGTCTCAATGCCCTGAGCGACGAGCTGCGTTTCGTGCTGCTCACCTCCAAGGCCAACGTGGTCCTGGCAGACCGCATGCCGGAAGGCAGCGTTGCGACCGAGCGTGACGATTTGTGGCTGAATGTGGCCCAGTCTGCGGCCGCCAAGTGCGATCGCTGCTGGCACCATGTGGAAGACGTGGGCACCATAGCCGGTCACGAAGAGATCTGTGGCCGCTGCGTTAGCAACGTTGAGGGTGACGGCGAAGCTCGTCAATTTGCCTGATGAAGATGACTCATGAAAAGAGTGGCCTGCGCTGGCTGTGGCTGGCGGTTGTGGCCTTCATGCTTGACCAGGCGACTAAGTTGGCCGTGGTCAAGATGCTGCCGTTTGGTTACCCGGGGGTGGAGATCGCCCCCTTCTTCAATCTGGTGCATGTCTACAACAAAGGGGCGGCATTTAGCTTCCTGGCCGATCAGGGGGGCTGGCAGCGCTGGTTCTTCGCGGTCTTGGCGTTTGCCATCTGTGGGCTGCTGACACACTGGCTGCGAAAGCAGTCGGTGACCATGCGCTGGAGCGGTATCGCCTATTCCCTGATCATCGGCGGGGCCCTTGGCAACGTCTTTGATCGGCTGGTACTGGGTCATGTGGTCGATTTCCTCGATTTCTACTGGCAGCGTTCCCACTGGCCAGCGTTCAACTTGGCTGACAGCTTCATCTTCATCGGTGCGACCATGATAGTGCTGGAAGGTTTTCGAGGCGAAAAGGTGGCGAACAAGCAAGGCAAGGAGTCGTTATGAGCAAGCTCATCAGCCATGACAGTACTGTGCTGTTCCACTTCACCATCAAGATGGAAGATGGCTCCGTCGCCGACAGCACTCAGTTGCACGGCAAACCGGCCCGTCTGACGATGGGGGATGGCAGTCTGACCGATACCTTTGAGCAGTGCTTGCTGGGCCTGCGGCAAGGGGAGGCCAAGAGCTTCACCTTGGCGCCGGAGCAGGCATTTGGTCTGTCCAACCCGGACAACATCTATCATCTGGACAGGGCCAAGTTCGGCGCGGATGTGGAGCCCAAGGTTGGCGCCATCATCGTCTTCGACCAGCCCAATGGCGGCGAGCTGCCCGGCATAGTGCGGGCGGCGGAAGGCGCGTCGGTGACGGTTGATTTCAACCATCCACTGGCGGGACATACCGTCACTTTCGAGGTGGAAATCCTAGCCGTTGATGATGTGAAAGAGGTGCTCTGATCGTGGATATTCTGCTAGCTAACCCCCGTGGTTTCTGCGCGGGTGTCGATCGTGCAATCAGCATAGTCGAGAGCGCGTTGGAAAAATTCGGTGCTCCCATCTACGTGCGCCACGAGGTGGTACACAACCGCTATGTAGTGAACAAGCTCAAGGACGCGGGTGCTGTCTTTGTCGAGGAGTTGGATGAGGTGCCGGATGACAGCATCGTCATCTTCTCGGCCCATGGCGTGGCCAAGACGGTGCGCGAGATGGCCAGGTCCCGTGCTCTCAAGGTGTTCGATGCCACCTGCCCGCTGGTGACCAAGGTGCATATGGAAGTCCACCGTGCCAGCCGCAAGGGATCGGAGGCCGTGCTCATCGGCCACGCCGGCCACCCCGAGGTGATCGGCACCATGGGGCAGTACGAAAACCCGGCAGGGGGCATGTATCTGGTGGAGACGCCACAGGACGTGGCCAATCTCAAGGTGAAGAACCCGGATGATCTCTGCTTTGTCACCCAGACCACCTTGAGTGTGGATGAGACCTCGGATGTCATCGATGCCCTGCGCAAGCAGTTCCCCAAGATCCAGGGGCCGCGCAAGGACGACATCTGCTACGCCACCCAGAACCGCCAGGATGCGGTGCGGGAGATGGCCGGGCTGGTGGAAGCCATGCTGGTGGTCGGTTCGCGCAACTCCTCCAACTCCAATCGCCTCCGTGAGCTGGCCGAGAAAGTGGGGGCCCGTGCCTACCTCATCGATGATGCTTCCATGATAGATCCTGGCTGGCTGGAGGGGGTCAAGGCCATAGGCGTCACTGCTGGCGCCTCGGCTCCTGAGGTGTTGGTGAAAAACGTCATAGCCCGCCTGCGTGAGCTGGGGGGCAAGATCGTTGCGGAACACCCGGGGCGCGAAGAGAACGTGGTGTTCGAAGTGCCGCCTGAACTGCGCATCATCTGACAAAAAGCCCATCCTGGTGATGGGCTTTTTTCATGGTGCAGCAGGGCTATTTCCAGCAGGCTGCGGGTGTTTTGGCATCAGCCTTGGTGAGGGTCAAGGTGTTGCAGCTGGTCGCCCCGCTATTATCTCCACTCTGGGCGCCCTTGGCGGTAGCAATCAGGGTATACCCGGTTGCGGAGGCTCCCGAGATGCTGAAATTGTAATAGTCGCTTGCAGGATTGCCGACGGCACTGAGGGTGGCACTGTAGCTGTTGTTACTGACCCTGTATTCCTCCTGCTTGAGCTGCATGGTCAGCAGGCCCTTGAACCCTTCTGCGCGGCGGGACTTGCGCAAGCCGTCCGTGAAGCTGGGATAGGCCACGGCGGCGATGATGGCCACTATGGCTACCGCCACCATAAGCTCAATCAATGTCATTCCTCTGGCGTGTTTTCTCATAGTCGGCATGGTTTGGGAGGCGGGTTGATACTATAGAATAGTATGGGCTGTTTCCTCCACATGGATGAAGGCACACAGACAGGGAGTCTGGACAAAAATGGTGATGCAAGGGAAGGGATCCCGGGGTTTTACCCTGATTGAGTTGATGGTGGCCACTCTGGTGGTTGCGTTGCTATTGGTGGTTGCCATCCCCAGTTATCAATCACTGCGTCAGGAGCAGCTCGTCAGGGCTGTTACCCAGGCCATCTATACCGATGTCATGCTGCTTAAGTCAGAAGCTATCAAGCGCAACCAGACATTGAATCTTCTCATCTTCAACAGCGGCACCAGCAACTGGTGCTATCGCATTCATATCGATGGTTCCTGTACCAGCTGCGCCGATGCGTGTTCTTCCATTGAGGGGCGCAAAGGGGTCGATGCTGGCGAGTTTCCCGGTATCAGCCTGGTTGGCAGCTACAGTGAGTCCGCTACCAATATCAGACCCCTCAATATCTCTCCCCGGCGAGGCACACTGACGGCTGGTAATATAGCCATTACGCTGGGGTCGTACGCCATGCAGGTGAAAACCAATAATGTTGGCAGAGTGCGGACCTGTGCCGTCAGCAGCGTCAGCGGGGTGACGGCATGTTGAGAAGGTCTGCAGGGTTTAGTTTGGTTGAGCTGATGGTGGCCATGGTTGCTGGCCTGATTCTGGTTGCGGCTGTGACGGCTCTCTTTGCGACTGTGCTCAGGGCAAACAGTACCGCCATGAAGGTGAGTCGCCTCAATCAGGAGGTGCAGGCCATCACCGACATGATGGCACGTGATATTCAACGGGCCGGATTCGATGCCAGTGCCGCGACGGCGACACGATTGGTGTCCGGTGCTCTCCCTTCTCCTTTCTATTTTAATGCGGCAACTGACTTATTGGACGAAACGGTGACAGGCTCCAAGATTTACCGCTGCATCAGGGTCCGTTATGACGACAATGGCAATGGCGTGCTTAACAACAGTGCCTCCAGCAGCTTCGAAACCCTGATTTATAGCTACAGCACTGCGAGCAAGGGGATCAAATTGGCGACCGGGGCCACGGCTGCCTGTAATGGCGGCAGCTTGGTCTCGACTGATGACACCATTGAAATCACCTCGCTGACGTATAACTTGCTATCCAGTAGCCAGGCAAGCGGTGCAAGAGCCATCCAGCTCAATATATCGGGCCGCTACAAGGATAATACGGCGCTGACCTTGAACCTGCAGCGTGATATCAAGCTGCGCAATGATGGTTACTGATATGAGAACTCAGTCCGGTTTTACCACCTTCACAGTGACCCTCATCCTCCTGCTCATCTTGCTGGCTGTTTCCCTGCTGGTTGGCAAGCTGCTGGTCGCCGACCGTCGGGTGACATTGAATGAGGCCCTTTATCGTCAGGTAATGACATTGGCTGAACAGGGAATTTCCTATGGGTTTGGCCGGATCAGCAGTGTCCCTGCCTGGCGCGGCAGCATGACGGTTTCACCGTCAGGTGCTGCGGGGAGTTATACCCTGGTCGCACAGGACATGACGCCTTTTTCCGTGGCATCAGGTAGCAGCACATTAGTGACCCCGATACGTTTACGTGCCCAGGCAACGCTTGCCAATAGTCAGGCGCAAGCTGTCGTCGAAGCGCAATACGTGCAGACCAATGTGCTGGCCGGTACACCGGCGGCGCCACTCACTGTGGCGGGTGGGATGGCGGTCGGGGGCAACTTTACTGTGGTTGCCAACCCCAATGGTGGTGGGCCTGGTGTCCCGCTCTCTATCTGGACCGATGATTATGTCGATCTCAACAATGGCTCGGGTCAGACCTGCCATCAAGGGGACTATGCTGGCGGTTGCAGTGCCAATATCAGCCAGAAAGGGGATAAGCAATCTGATATCAAGGACAGCGATCCGACTTTCCCAACCGATCTGGTGTGGTATTTGTTCAATGAAAATGATGATGCCGCAGGTTGGGCCAATATAGAGTCAAGGGCCAGTCAGATAGTCAACAATTGCAGCAGCCTGGGGCCAACCTCCACTGGACTCATCATCGTCAAGGGCGATTGCAGCCCTGGATCCAATATTGGTACTCAGTCCGCGCCTGTGGTGCTGATAGTCAAGGATGGCAGCTTGAGTATCAACGGTAATAACCAGCTCTATGGCCTGATCTTTGCCTACTCCTCCCATCCTGCCACGGCAACCACAGACATCAAATTAAATGGTGGGGCCATCGTCAATGGTGCCCTTGCCGCCAACTTCAAACTGGGCAAGGCCAACGGCACCTATGATGCCAAGTATGATGAGGCCGCCTTGAGCAACATAAAAACGGGGGCCGCCTTTCAGACCCTTAAACAGATACCCGGTAGCTGGCGCGACTGGTAGAGGATATGCGGATGAAAAGGCAAAAAGGATTTGGCCTGCTGGAAGATCCTGGTCACCCTGGTGGTGTTGGGGTGGGGGTTGTGGGGTTGATCTCCTTGTCCAAGTCGGCTTTGACGGCATCTCAGGATGGGCGGCGTTATGAGATCGCCATGCGACTTGCCGAATCAAAGCTGGACGAGTTTCGCAACTTCAATAGCCTGGTAACGGCCACTGCCCCCCTCACCGCTTATAGCGCCATCGCGAGCGGGACCGCAACCAAAAGCCTGTCAGGAGACAATTATGTGCTGGCATGGACTGTGGCCAATGAGTACTGGAATAGCGCCACCTCCGCGTGGCAAGCGACCGCTCCGGCGGGTTATCTATTGAATTACCCTGGACGCAAAGAGATCAGGGCTGTGGTCAGCTGGACGAACAGCGAAGGGGCGACCCCCAATATCACATTGGTGGGCTACGCCTCCCCGTCTCAGTCTCTGACCCTCAGTCAAATCACTGGCGGTCTGGATACCACTCGGGCAGGCCCCAAGATCAGCTATACCCCCGGAGTGGCCCCCGATGTCATCTCGATAGATCTTGGCAATGGCAGCAAGCAGGAGACCAGTAAGCCATCCCCTACCGTCAGTGCCAAGAACAGTGCGGTAGGCAAGGAGGTTCAATTTGAAACCATGACCTACCAGCCTGTCGGGCAGGGGAACACCCAGCAGATCCAGCAGGATATTACCTCGGTCAGCTGTGCTTGTACCTATGGCTCTACTGCTAGCGCCTATCTGCCGGGGCAAGTTTACAAGACGGGAACGGGTCAGCTTTATTGGAACATTGGCGCCCTGCAGAGCAAGCCAAGTGGCACCGTCAGTGGCAATAATCAGCCGGCATTGTGTGGCAGTTGCTGCATGAATCACTTCGACGGAACGGGGACGGGGTTTACCAACTACTATGCCCCGCTTAACACCAGCCGCAAGCGTTATAACAGCGCTCTGGTGGTGGCGGTCAGCGGTAATTACGTCGATGCTTGCCGCTTTGTGCGACTGGATGGTTATTACCGCCCCATTCCAGATTGGAATCTGGTCAAAGTGATAGTGACTACCTCGGATTTTCTTGCCGCTGCAGCCAATCAGATAAGT
>NZ_AQGQ01000004.1 GCF_000388115.1 Aeromonas molluscorum 848 | reverse complement strand
CGGGCTTATTTGATCCCGTCGGAGCTGAAGAAGGTCGCCTTGTCGGCAATGAAACGGATCTTGATATTCTGTTGCTTGTCGCCCCCAGATGCAGCTGGTCGTGCCAAGGGCATCATCGCAGCTGTCCGCCTTGCCAAGAATGGCGCTCGCCTCGCTGTAGCTGATCCCCATCTTGAGCTTGTCGTAGTTATCACGGTTGACCTTGCCGCAACCTGTCAATACCAGGGCCACCAAGGCACCTACCAGGATCTGCTTCATATTCTTCTCCTCTGTATGAGGCATCAAGCCTAGCAGCTTCCCCTTGCCCCTGTCAGCCAATGAGACCAACTGGGTCTACCAGCTGCGCACTGGACCCGTATCCAAGTGAACGAAATTGTCGCGGGGGTAATACCCCACGCCACCCACGTTCAATTGCAGCGCCGCTTTGCGCAACTGAGCAAGCTGCACCCCCGGCAGCCGCACATCGACCGCCTGGCCAAGTACATGATAGCTGTGCTTCGCCACGCCCTTGCTGCGCCTGTGCTTGGCATTATTGGTGGCCGGAGAGCGGTAACCCGAGATGAGCTGGATCTCGCCCTGATGGCCGAGACGCTGCTGCAGCAGATAGAGCTGATCAAACAGCTTGCGGTCTATGTTGAACACCTCATCGCGCCTGTAGTCGCGCAGCAGATGGTTAAGTTCGGCCAGACCGTCCGGCAGATAACGCCCCTTCTCCCAGTAACTGGCCTTGACCCGCTCACCGGTGTTGAGGTTGAAAAAACTCAAATCTCGACTGTTGGTGCTGCGGCTCGCCTGGGCGGGAAAGGAGAGCAGGCTGGCCCCCATCACGCAGCCAGCCCCCAGTAGCAGGCGGCGTCGGCTTATCTCTTTGTCGAGCATGTCGGCTCCGTCTGAGTGTGAATAAATTTAAGACAACCGCCCGAACTTAACCGCCGCCTTCCTTTCATGTCAAACCTTAATCCGCCAACAAAAAGCCCGGCCTGAGCCGGGCTTGCTAGATTGTGCACGGGATCACAGGGCACGGCTCTGATAGCTGACCCGATCAAATCCATAGATATCGTTGCGCAGTTGCTGACGACCCTGCTCGTCGAGCCAGCTGCTCCAGTAAACGGTAAATACCGGCGTTGGCGTACTGAGCGGTAGCCACTTGGTCTTCTCTTCCTTGAGCAGGCTGGCGACCTTGTCTGGCTGATAGCGGGAATCGGCAAGCAGCAACTCGGCCAGATCATCGGCATGTTCAACCCGGATGCAGCCCGAACTGAAGGCCCGGGCCCCCTGTTCAAACAGCCCCTTGCGCGGAGTTGAATGCAGATAGATGGCATCGTTGTTGGGCAGGTAAAACTTGTAGCGACCCAGCGCATTGTGATCGCCAGGTTTTTGCCGCAGGCGGTAGGGGAAGCCTTGAGCCAGGGCCTGGTGCCACTGCTCCTCGGTGAGATGCTGTGGATTGCCGGCACTGTCAGTCACCTCGAACTGCTCGCGGGACAGGTAGCTGGGATCGCGACTCATTTTCGGCAATATGTCTTTGTTCAATATGGATCTGGGCACATGCCAGGCCGGATTGATCACCACGGATCGGATCTCGCTGGCCAGGATAGGGGTTTCCCGCTCTTCCTTGCCGACGATGACCCGGCTGGTGAATACCTCGCCGCCCCCCTGAACCACACTCAAGCGATAATCGGGAATGTTGACCAGCACATAACGACTGCCGACCAATTGATCCACCAGATCCCGGCGCCAGAGATTGCGCAGCAGCAAACTGGCACGAACCACGGGGCCGGTATTGAGCCAGGCCAGGGTACGGCGACCTATGATGCCGTCGGCAGTCAGACCGTGCCGCTGCTGGAACAGCTTGATGGCCTGTTCGGTCTCGGCATCATATGCCTGATCCCGATGGGCGGGTGCCGCATCGCCGAGTTCATTGAGCATGGCGCGGATCTGGCCCAGTTCCGCGGAGGTATCGCCGCTGCGCAGGGTCGGCATGGCCAGGGTTGGCCAGGTTGTAGCCATGGGCAGCGCCAGCAGCTTGTGCACCTTGGCTCGCACCGCCTCATACTCGGCTACCTGCGGTCGCAGCGCCCGCACCTGATCAAACAGGTCGCCGCGATTTTCCACCGGATCCGACGACTGGGAGAGATCCAGCTTCTGGGTCTTCAGTTGCTCGCGAGAGACCAGGTCCATGGCGCGCCACTGCTGCTGGAAACGGGCCAGCTTGCCGAAAGCCTCATCATAGAAAGGCCCCCGTCCCTGTTCGGGCATGGCATTGAGCCGCTGCCACAAACGCTGAAATTCAGGATGCAACTGGGCCAGTGCAGCCTCCTGCAACTGATGTTCCAACTCCTCTCTTGCCTGCTCGGTTCTGCTATCCCTGTACCATTCATGGGTGCCTATCGCAGTACTCACCACCACGGGGGTCTCGGTGGCCTGTGCCTGCCCCAGCGGCAAACAGCCCAGCCACATCAGGTTTGCCAATGCCAGCCAATACTTCTTTCCCATGTGAACCTCAACTAGATCCGAACATTGCCATCCAAGTCACAGCGACCCTCTCACTGGCCCATGATGCGACAATAACTACAAACTGACTAGGGTGTCTGTGTGTAGCGTTGCCAAATACGCCCATACTGCCCGGACTGGCGCAGCTGCGCCAAGGCAAGATTAACCCGCGTCACCAGGGCTGGTGAGACGCTTCGCTTACTGAACATGAAGAAGGTGGGCAGGCGAGCGACCGGTTGATCTGCCATCACCACCTTCTGCCCAAGCCCGGCATCAATGAGCCCCTGATGGGTTGCCAGCCTATCCCCGAGAAACCCATCGATACGCCCCAGCAGCAATTTGTGATAATTCTGGCTCTCTCTGGGTACTGCGCTCACCTGATGGGAGTGGCGAGCAAGCAAGGTGATCAGCTCATCCCCATAGAAATAGCCGCGGGTTACCCCCAATCGCTGGCCCTGCCCCAGCCAACTGGCAAGGCTGTTCCCCTGCCCCTGGGTCCCGATATCCTTTATTAGCCAGAGCCCGGTTTCCCCGGGGTTGTAGGCATCGGAAAAGATCCCGTAGACGGCCCGTTCTTCATTGATGAACGCCTCCATGGCGATGTCTATTTCGCCAAGCTTCACCCCCTGGAGCACCCGCTTCCAGGGCCGTTCGACATAGGTCAGCTGGCAGGGGATCTGGGCCATCACGGCCTCCAGCACTTCGATGGTAAAGCCCCGCATTCGGCCACCGTCATCACGACTGTGATAGGGGGGCCATTGATCGTAGCCAACCCGTAGCGGGTGCGGGCAAAGGGTCGCCGCCCACAGGGCTGGCGAGAGCAACAACGCAATCAAAGGGAGTAGCAAACGGGTCATGGGCCATCCTTGCGCACAGAGTCGCGCCATCATAAGGGGATATGTGGGGCAAGGCGACCATCTCAGCCAAAAAACTGGTGTCAATTGATGACGCACTGGATCCAGCCCAGCCGGGACCTGATCACCCTCTTCAAAACCCGCTGAGCGGTTCCGGGCAAGGGACAGAGCAAAATCATGCCACGGCACAGGGTCCGGACATGGATGGTGATGAGGAGTTACAGGGGTTAATATATGAACAAATATTTTTTTGTGATCCACTATGCTTTTTTTGCAATTGGATTAGCATATGCGCGAGTTAGCCTCACCCTAGGGCGTAGAGAGTAATATGACATACAAAAAGTTCGGTTTTATCGCAGCCATCCTCGCCTTGAGCGGCTTTTATCTCTACACCTTCTATCTGGCTGCCCACCCCAATGTGAGCCTGGCCTATCGTCTTTATTACCTGGAAGGCAAGACCCGTTTCTGGGAGCACAACTCCAGCATGACCTATCGCATGGGCAACGAGCTCAACCTGACCAAGCCGAGCCGCTTCCTCTCCAGCGAGGGCTGGTCCAAAAAGCCAAGCGAACAAGGTACCCAGCTAAAGGGTCAGGGCGGTCTCTATTTCTTGCTGCCCAAACAGGCTAAACCGTCAACTGACCAGAGTGATCTCACCGTGCAGGCTCGCATCAACAGCCCGGAAGCCGGTGCCCTGCTCAAAGTGGCCATGGGTCATGACTTCGTCACCACCATCAAGCTGGCCAAGGCGGGCTTGAACGAGATCAACTTCCAGCTGCCCGGTGAGGCGCTGAGCCAGGATCCCAAACAGCTCAACTTCCTGGCTCTCTCGACCGTGACCCCGCTCAATGTCGAATCGGTGCGACTGAGCACCGAGTAACAGCCTCCTCTTTCATGCCCCTTTCCTACAAGGACAGCCCCATGTCGCAAGCCAATTTCCGACTCTCTCTGGTCGTGCCCGTTTATAACGAGGAAGAGAGCATTGATGCCTTTATTGCCGCGATAGACTCAGAGCTTCATGCCATCAAGGAACATCTTGAGATCGTCTTCGTCAACGACGGCAGTCTCGATCGAACTCGTGAAGTCGTCGAGCAGGCCATCGCCCGTGACCCCCGGGTCACCCTGGTGAATCTGGCGCGCAACTTCGGCAAAGAGGCCGCCATGACCGCAGGTCTGCACCATGCCCGTGGCGATGCCATGGTTCCCATGGATGTGGATCTGCAAGACCCCCCCGCCCTAATCCTGGAGTTCGTCAAACTGTGGCAAACCGGCGACTATGACACTGTCTATGGCATCAGGGTCGACCGCAGCGCCGATACGCCGATGAAGCGCATCACCGCCGGCGGTTTCTACCGCTTCTTCAACGCCCTCTCCAGCGGCACCAAGCTGCCGGAGAACGCCGGTGACTTCCGATTGATCGATCGTCGGGTCGTCGAGGCCATCAAGCAGCTGCCAGAACGCACCCGCTTCATGAAGGGGCTGTTCGCCTGGGCCGGTTTCCGTGCCGTGGGCGTGCCTTACGAGCGCCCCGCCCGCCATGCCGGTGAGACCAAATTCAATTACTGGAAGCTGTGGAACTTCGCCCTTGATGGCGTGATGAGTTTCTCCAGCTGGCCGCTGCGGGTGTGGAGCTATGTCGGGGTCGGCGTTTCCTTCGTTGCCTTCCTCTACATCCTCAAGATAGTGACTCAAGTGCTCTTCTTCGGCATAGACGTGCCCGGTTACGCCTCGCTGATGTCGGTGGTGCTCTTCCTTGGCGGCATCCAGTTGCTCTCCCTTGGCATCATTGGCGAATACATTGGTCGCATGTTCGTGGAAGTGAAACAGCGTCCTATCTACCTGATTGAAGGGGTCTACGGCCAATATGCCGCCCAGGAGGCGAACAAGACGCCCGCCCCCAAGGTCAAGAGCCGAGCCAAGACCAGCAAGCCTGAGCAGGCTGACGCAGCAAAAGCCGGCCAGGAACAGGATCCTGCATGATCTCCCGCGATGAATTCTGGCGGTTAGTGCGCTTCGGCTTCGTCGGTGGTGGCGCCACGCTAGTGGATCTGGGCAGCTCCTTTGCCCTGTTCCACAGCTGGCCCGGCATCAATGAGCATGTGGTCACCACACTCGCGTTCTCGGTGGCCTTTTGGTTCTCCTTCTTCGGTCACAGGTACATCACCTTCCAGAAGCAGGGAGCCGTCGGCAAGTTCCTGCTGGTTGCGCTCTTCTCGTTAGTAGTGCGCAACCTGATCCTGAGCGGCCTGCTGTTTGCGGGGCTCTCCGGTCTGCTGCCGGTGGTCATCGCCACCTTGACGGTCACCATGCTGACCTATGTCCTCTCCCGTATCTGGGTATTCGCTTGATGAATGACGTGACCAATCTCACACCGCCAGCCGCGGTGCCCTATCGCCCCTCCCTGCGCATCAGTGGCCATGACTGGCTGCTGATCTTTGCAGCCTTCGCCCTGAGTCGTATCGCCTTGTATGGCATGGGCTACTTCGGCGTCCAGCTCTACGGCAGCCCCATAGGCCCCTTCCAGGCTTACTGTCAGTTCGACTGCGTCTGGTTCCAGCGCATCATAGAGAACGGTTACGATCTCTATCCACGCTGGCTCAGCAAAGGCAATGCAGCCAACTGGGCCTTCATGCCCCTCTACCCCATGTTGGCTGGTGGCATCTCCAGCCTGCTTGAGGTCGAGAGCCTGTTTGGCCTGATGCTGGTCGCCAACCTCGCTTTTTTCGCCAGCCTGCCGCTGATGCTGCTGGTGCTGCGTCAACTCAAGCTCGGGGATGAAACGGCTCGTTTCGGGGTCTGGCTGCTCGCCTTCTCTCCCTTCTCGGCCTATTTCGTATCCGGCTATACCGAGCCCATGTTCATGGCGCTCATGATTGGCATGTTCCTGTTCGCCTACCGGGAGCAGTGGATGATGGTGGCCGTACTGGGGATACTCATCTCCAGCACCCGCAACCTCGGGGTTATGATGGTGTTCCCCGTGCTGATCCTGGCAGTGCAGGCCTATGGCATCCGCGAGTTCCTGCGCTTTAGCGAGCGGACCCTCAAGGTGATACTCACCCTCTGGCTAATCCCCTTCGGCCTGTTCGCTTACATGGTCTACCTCTACCATCTGATGGGGGATGCCTTGGCATTCAAGCACATTCAGGTTGCATGGGGTCGCCACATGGACAGCCCACTGGACTGGTGGATGAGCGGCTTCGAACTCGGTGGCCGCAAGGCCTACCTCTCCATCATGGTGATGTTCGGCTGGGCCCTGAACGGCTATCTGTTCTACAAGAAGCGCTGGGCCGAGGCGACCCTGATGTTCATCTGCTGCACCATACCGCTGATGACAGGGCTCAATGCCATGCCGCGCTACATGTTTGGCCTCTATCCGACCCTCCTGGCGATCATCTTGCTGACTCATCGCTGGCCCGCCATCCGACCGGCGGTGCTCTGTCTGTCCGGCATGGTGGCGTCTTTCATCGCGGTGGCCTTCGTCAACTTCAAGTTCTTCACCGTCTAAATCGCTCATGACTACAGCAACATGCCGACCCTGGGGTCGGCATGTTGCTGTCTGGCGCCCCTCCGACCAGGCCGCCCCCCTTGAAAGCGTTGCCATTTGAACCGAGTTCACAGATCCCGGTTGCCGTTTACCGCTCCCTCCTGACGCCCCTTAGAATGAGTCATCCCACTGCTAGACAAAGGAATGGCTCATGCGTCTCCCCCCTCTGTTGCTCGCCCTGCTGGCCCTGCCCGCCTGGGCGGCCCCCGACCTGCACCTCTATGTGGATGGCAAGGCAGTGCCCGCCACTCTCAGCATGACCGGGGGCGTGCAGCAGTTGACCCATCATCTGGCCAAAGGCAGCCACCAGATCCGCATCAGCGACACCGGCAACAGTTGTGGCACCAGCTTTGGTCCGGACGAGGCGCAACCACTGCCATTTGGTACGGCGCAGCCCATGGACAATTGCGCTGGGAGTAACAGCTTCGCTCTCAAGGTGATGTTGGCGGGGGATTATCAGTTCAGCTTCGACCCGCAGACCCCCCAGCCTGAAAGTGCTGCGCGCCACCAAGACGAGTGCCTTTAAACGTCATCCCCCGAACAAGCCTGCCTTGCCTGGGATGGCGGCCCTGTTACCGTCTCGTTGCAAGGGGTCTGGCCAGATGGTACCCGGCTGCGGGATGCCTATTCCCGGCAAGAGGCCGTGGTCAGTCAGGGCAAGCTGACCCTGACGCCCAGCAAGAATAGCGGAGGCCTGCTGCTGCTCGAACCTGCCACGCCCCCTGAACCCGCCCCCTTCGACTGGGATCAGGCCAATGTCTATTTTCTGCTGACCGATCGCTTTGCCAACGGCGATCCCGGCAACGATCACAGCTTTGGCCGCCAGAAAGATGGCCAGGATGAAGTAGCCACCTGGCATGGGGGAGATTTCAAGGGGCTGACCGCCAAGCTGGACTACATAAAGGCACTCGGCATCAATGCCATCTGGATAACGCCCATGGTGGAACAGGTGCACGGCTTCATCGGCGGCGGTGAACAGGGCAAGTTCCCCTTCTATGGCTATCACGGCTACTGGGCGCTCGACTTCACTAAAATCGACCCGAACTATGGCGATGAAGAGAGCCTCAAGAAACTGGTGGACGAAGCCCACCAGCGTGGCATGCGTATCATCCTGGATGTGGTGATGAACCACGCCGGTTATGCCACCCTGGCCGACTTGCAGGATCTTGGACTGACGACGCTGGCTCAACATACCGACAAGTTGCCGAGCAGATGGAGCGAGTGGCGCCCGAGTAGCGAGCAGAACTGGCACGACTACAACCAGTTCATCGACTATCAGTCACCAGCGTGGAACAAGTGGTGGGGCCCAGACTGGGTGCGGGCGGGTCTGCCAGGCTACCCCCAGCCCGGCAACGACGATGTCACGGGCACGGTCGCCGGACTACCGGACTTCCTGACCGGGTCCACCAAGCAGGTGGGTCTGCCCCCTCTGCTCGCCGCCAAGCAGGATACCCGGGCCAAGGGGCTCCCCAATGCAAGCGTCAGCGATTACCTCATCGCCTGGCACACCGACTGGGTACGCCGTTTTGGTATTGACGGCTTTCGGGCCGACACCGTCAAACATTTGGAACCCGAGGTATGGCTAAAGCTCAAACAGGCGGGCAGTGCGGCCCTCAAGGAGTGGAAGGCGAACAACCCGACCAAGAAGCTCGATGATCTGCCTTTCTACATGGTGGGCGAGGTGTGGGATCAGGGGGTCAGCAAGGATTTCTGGTACCAGAATGGCTTCGATGCGCTGATCAATTTCGATTACCAGCGTGAGGCTGCCCTGCCCCAGGCCCAGTGCCTGGCCAGCGCCGAGCCAACTTACGCCAGCTATGCCAGTCGCCTCAATCAGGACTCGGACTTCAATGTGCTGAGTTATATCAGCTCCCACGATACCAAGTTGTTCTTCGGGGACTATCAGGATGTGGCGCTGCAACGACGAGTCGCCAGCAGCTTCCTGCTGCTGCCCGGCGCCGTCCAGATCTACTACGGTGACGAGTCGGGCCGAGGGCTGGCCAAGGATGGTGGCGTCTTCGATCAGGGGGTCCGTTCAGACATGAACTGGCAGGAGCTGGCCAGCGGTGACAAGGCCGAACTGGTCAAACATTGGCAGCGACTCGGCCAATTCCGCGCCCGGCATCCGGCCATCGCCGCCGGCAGCCATCGCCAGCTATCCGATGCGCCCTACAGCTTCTTGCGGGAAAAAGGGGCCGACAAGGTGGTGGTGGTGTTCGCCGGACGCGAGCAACCCTAAGAGCCAGCCTGATCATCACTGACTCGCACCGACCACGGTCAAGAGTACAGGCAGGTGGAAAAATCCACGAGGGGAGCCCAGGCTCCCCTCGTTCATGCCAACCACCTGATGACAAATACCTGAGCTGGCGCCCGATTCAATCACGCAAGTTTAACCCTGCGACTTGGCAGCCAGAGCAGGCCAATCCTTGCCGGCTCGTTCCAGGGTCGCTTGCCACAAAGGCCAGGCCAGCAGATGTTGCTGATAAGCCCCCGCGGCCCCCGGCAAGGCAATACCGTAGTTGAACAGACGCTGGGCCATGACGGCGTAGAAGGCATCCAGTATACCCGGAGCGCCGAAGTAGAAGCTGGCGCCAGCCTGCGCCCAGATCACCTGCAATCTGGCCAGTTCGGACAAAGCTTCCAGAGGCGGCTCCTGCTTGCGGGGCGCCCCCAGAAAATAGGGCAAGCGACTGCGGATCTGACCAAAGCCGGAATGCAGCTCGGCGCACAGGCTGCGCGCCAGGGCACGCCGGGCAGGATCCGCCGGATAGAGCCCCCGATCCGGACAGAGCTCATGCAAATATTCGGCGATGGCCAGGGAGTCATGCACCCGCACCCCATCATGCACCAGCCAGGGCACCAAGCCTGCCGGGGCCTGCTGTTTGAGCCTGTGCAGGGCCGCTGCATCCTTGAGTTCGAACACCTGTTCGCGCCACTTGAACCCTGTCAGCCCGAGTACCAGCGCCGCCCGCATCGCCCAGGTCGAGCCCGTGCCGACCGTCAATACCATCTCATCCATCTTGCTCTCCTGCATCGCCAAGGTTCCGGGCCACCCAATCACAGGCGACGAGTCGCTGGATGCTTGTTATTGCCTACTGATAGACATAGCAATTCATCCCGGCTGACCGTCACATTTGTCGGTCTGCGTGTTTGACCACCATGGGGGGCGATGCTAGTTTGATGTTCCAAAACAAATAGTTAACATCGAGCCATGGACAGCCAATTTACCATCGTCATCGCGGATGACCACCCCCTGTTTCGGGGCGCCCTCTATCAAGCCGTGCACATGGCTATCAGCGATGCCCAATTGCTGGAGGCCGACTCCATCGACAGTCTGGCTCATCTGCTGCGGGATCACCCCGAAGTAGACCTGTTGCTGCTCGATCTCAAGATGCCGGGAGCCAATGGCTTCGAGGGGTTGGTACATCTGCGCGGTCAGTATCCCGATCTGCCTATTGTTGTCGTATCGGCCTCGGAAGAGGCCTCCGTCGTACAGCAGGTACTGCGGCTCGGAGCCTTGGGGTTCATCCCTAAATCCTCCTCGATGAAGCAGTTGGTGACGGCGCTCAATGCGGTCATCGCCGGTGATACCTGGCTGCCAGAGGGGGTCTCACTCAGGCCAGAGAGTGAAGATGAGTCCAGCCTGGCCAGCAAGCTGGCCAGCCTCACCCCCCAGCAATACAAGGTGCTGGTGATGCTGCGCGATGGCAGCCTCAACAAGCAGATAGCCTGGGAGCTCAATGTCTCAGAGGCGACCATCAAGGCTCATATCACCGCCATCTTCCGCAAGCTCGACGTCAAGAATCGCACTCAAGCGGTGATTGCCCTGCAGCAGCTGGATATCAAGGATAACTGAGCGGCGTCTTCTCATTGCCGGATCGCGACTTGTCTGCTGTGCAACTGTGGCTCGCAAAAAGTACGATCGTCCTATATGCTGCTACGGGATCGACACCGAGGTGATGGATGAGCAAAGGCCGACTGACCCGTGAGACTATTTTGCAGCAAGGTTTCGAGCAGGCGAGCCTGCAGGGGCTGGAGAGTCTTACCATCGGCTCCCTCGCCAGCCGGTGCGAGATGTCCAAGAGCGGCCTGTTCGCCCACTTCCAGTCCCGGGACAATTTGCAGATAGCCGTGCTCGAATATGCAGGCCAGGTGTTTCGGGATCGCGTGATCCAGCCAGTCCGTCAGCAGGCACATCCCAATCAGCAAGCCAAGTTGCGCGCCCTGCTCGAGGCCTGGCTTGCCTGGAACCAGAGCTTCGCCGGACGCTGCATGTTTCTCGATGCCTGGACCTCGGCCGAGGAGGGTGAGGTACAGCAAGCCGCCCGCCAGCTGGTACGCTTCTGGCTCGACTATCTGGCCCGCCAGATTGCCGCAGGCCAGGTCAGGGGTGAATGGCGCGCCGAGATGGATCCCTGGCGCGCCGTCTATCGGCTCTATGGCCTCTATCTGGGGGATCTGGTGTTCGGAGCCCTGGCCCTGAGCGAGAACCCCGAGCAGCATTTCTGGCCCGAGGCAGAGGCGCTGATGATCAGTTGGCAGCCAGACTGATCGCGCTGATGCCCTTCATCGATTCAGTGTTTTCAGCATCTTTTTTTTAAAACCGATTAAAAAGCACGACCGTACTCAAAATGACAAAGCAGCCGCTTCACACCGGCGCACCACAGGAGTGACCGCCCATGAGCAGCAAGATCTACTTCAATACCCGCCGTTTCAGCCCAAGCAAGTGGCTGCTCGGTCTCGGCACCCGCTTGCATCACGGCCTGGCCCCCGCCCACGCCAAACGCACCGCCAGCAAGCTATTGCTGACTCCAAGTCGTGTCCAGCGCGACACCGATCTCCCCGCAGGTCTGGTGCGCCAGGCCGTGCACACCAGCGAGGGGCAGCTGATGAGCTATCGCCTCGGTCAGGGGCCGGTCTGGCTGCTGATGCATGGCTGGTCCGGCAGCGCCAGCCAGCTCTACCCTCTGATGGAACAGGTTGCGGCCCGGGGATTCACCGCCATCGCCTACGATCACCCCGCCCACGGCCACAGCGAGGGGAAAACCGGCCATCTGCCCCGCTTCGTGCGCGCCCTGGACGAAGTGATCGAACGGTTTGGGCCCATCGCCGGTGTCATGGCCCACAGCATGGGAGGCGCAGTGGCCCTCTCCAGCCGTAACCCTCGCCTGCAGACCTGCCCCCTGTTGCTGGTCGCCCCCGTCGTAGACTATGTGCCCCAGCTCTACGCCATGGTGGCGCGATCCGGTTATTCGATGCGGCTGTTCGATGCCGTGGTCAAAGAGATCGAGCAGGAGTATCAACACCCCTTGAGCGAAGTGGATCCTCTGGCAGCCCTGGCCAAACGCCTCGGCCCTGCCCTCATAGTCCACGACGAGCAGGACAGGTTTGCCCCCCATCAGGACTCCCTGCGCGCCAGCCAGAATGGCCGCACCCGGCTCATATCCACCCAAGGTCTGGGTCATGGTCGCATACTGGCGAGCCCGCCCCTGTTTGCCGCCTTCGTCGAGCTCAGCCAATCGGTGAGCTGAGACCCCTGGACCGGAATAATAGAGGGGGAGCCGTGGCTCCCCCTCTATTATTCCGCGCGGCATGAGTGGGCTCAATAGACCAGCTTGGGTGCATAGAAGAAGGGATCGATAGTCGGCGTCCCTCCCCGGCACTCGGGACGCAGCGCATCGGCACTGGCCAGCAACCAGTCGGTGCGGTGGCGATAGCCCAGATTCATGGTCTGCTCGGTGTCGAAACAGACACTGATGATGTTGCGCGAGCCCAGCACCCGGCGCCCTGGCATGGCCTCAATCCAGGCGGCAGCTTCCCGCCCCTGCACCCGGTTCTCCTCATGGTAGGAGTAGTGCCAGAGCGGCTGGCGGGCGAACAGCAGATGCTGCTCCTTGAAGCCGACCAGCAGCAGCTGATCTCCCCTGGGCACCTCTTGCGCCGCCTTGACCATGATCTCCTCCGGGGTGCGCACCTCGTTGAGCCGCATCGCTATCTGGGTGGAATAGAGCAGCCAGCCGAAAGCCAATGAGCCGAGGATCGCTAGCAGCGGGGCGCGGCGCAAGGTGCCATTGATGACCAGCAGACCGAGACCCAGGATCAGCAGTGGCAACCAGGGATGTGCCCCAAGCTCGGCCGCCTTGGCGGCCAGCCTGGCATTGAACATCAAGGCTAGGGCACCGCCAATGCCCACCAGAGCGAGCAGCCAGCCCAACCCCTTGAGCAGCCGTGCCGGCCAGACCCGGTCAAGCAGCTGACTCAGCCAGGGCGCCGCCAGCAACGCCAGCACCGGAGTGCCCGGCGTGATGTAGACGCCGCGCTTGCCCGGTGAAAGAGAGAAGAACAACAGCATCAAGAGCAGATAGCCGAGCAGCAGTATCACCCGCCTGTCACCCTCATTGCGAATGGCACGAGTCCAGCAGACCGCGAGCCAGGGCAGCAAGAGCGAGACCGGCAGCCAGAAAGGGGGGATCACCGAGGTGAAGTAGTACCAGAGGGGTTTGACGTGATGCCAGGAGTTGGCATAACGGGTCACCGTCTGGCGCAGCAAGATGTTGTCACGATAAGCCTGCAGCACAACATCCCCGCTCGCGGCCACGGTCGCGACCATGGGCAGCAACCAGAGGGCGATGGCCAGCAGCATGGCCAGCGGGCCCAGCAAGCCTTTGAGCCAGGCGGCACGGCTGGCTTGACGCAATTGCTCCCTGTGCGTCCAGATAGCCGGGATAAGTACCAGCACCGCCAGTATGCCGACCCCCTTGGTGATGATGCCAAGGCCGGCAGCGAACCAGCCGAGGTAGTACCAGCGCCAACCGCCGCCCGTGAGCAGGAAACGCAGGAAGCCATAGAGCCCCAAAGTGATGAAGAAGCTCACCAAGGCATCTATCTGCGCCGTTTTGGCCTGCAGGGTAAACTGGACGGTAAAGAGCAGTAGCACACCCCCCAGGAACCCCACCTGGGCATTCCACAGACGGCGCCCAAGGTCCCAGGTCAGCAACAGAGTGCCCAGCCCCGCCAGCAGGGAAGGCAGCAAGAAGGCCGCCTTGAGCGAGCCTGTCACCAGATAACCGAGGGCAATGCCCCACATGAACATGGGCGGCTTGTCGGGATAGATCTCGCCACCACGCATGGGAAACAGCCAGCGGCCGCTCTCGACCATCTCCTTGGCGACCAGGGCAAAACGAGGCTCGTCGGCGGGCCAGGGGTCGCGCAAGCCGATCCCCGCAGCCAGTATTACCAGCGCCAGCAGCATCAGCCAACCGAGCGTCTGGCGCGGTGATGCCTCCAGTAAAAATCGATCACTTATCATGGCAATCCTTTGTCATCAGTGAGTCGCCCTGTCCCGACGCCAGCCGCGGTGCTTGACGTCCAGATAGAGGCTGTAGAGCGCAGTGAAGGTGGGAAACAGATTCTGCAAGACGCCGACCGAATCTTGCTTGGGAGAAAAGATAAAATAGCTCAGCGTCATCAGGCTGCCGAGTATGCTCATGTACCAGAACAGGCGCGGGATCACCGGCTTGCCTGCCCGCTTGGAAGCGATGAACTGCACCAGCCAGCGCCCGCCAAACATCAAGGCACCCGCATAGCCGATGAGTTTCCAGCCGGTGACATGCAACCCTGTCCACAGCAGCCAGTCAATCTGGGTCTCCAGCATAGTCAATCCAGTAGCTCCCTGACTCGGACTACCTTGGCCCTGCGCAGCAACCAGCAGACGCCGAACAGATCCACAATCCCGACCCAGAGCCGGTTCCAGACCCCGTATTTGGAGGCCCCTGCCTGACGCGGTCTATGGTTGACCGGATAAGACTCCATCTTGCCGCCATAAGCCTGAATCAGCGCAGGAATATAGCGATGCATGTGGTTGAAGCAAGGCAACGCCAGATAGCGCTCACGCCTGAGGGCCTTGAGACCACAGCCGGTATCGGGGATACCATCGCGCAGCAAAAGATCACGAAAGCCGTTTGCCAGTCGGGATGAGAGTCGCTTGACCCAATCATCCCGGCGATTGACCCTGTGGCCAATCAGGCCCACCAGCGCCGGATCCGCTTCATTGCGCCCCATCAATTCGCGCAGCATGCCGGGAATGTCGGCCGGATCGTTCTGGCCATCACCGTCCAGTATCACCAGCCAGTCGCCACGGCTATGTCGCACCCCGCTCAGTACGGCAAAGCTCTGACCCACTCCTTGCTCATGGCGCAGCACTCTGAGCCGGGGAAAATTTTGCTTTATCCGGGTCAGAATGGCAAAACTGTCATCGGTGCTGCCGTCATCGACATAGATGAGTTCATACTCGAACTGGCTATCCATGGCCTGGCGGATCTCGCCGATCAGGGGGGCCAGGTTGTCCCGCTCGTTCTGCGCCGGTATGACGATGGAGACGCTGATTTGCGCTGATTGCATTAATGGGGCCTCTATTAATTTCGCAACACGATTCACATTAACCCACGACAGGGCTGAACTGGGACTGGATTTACCCTGACTTTACACATGGCCTTAACCACTTTTACCAATAATGTTATAGACTTGTAGTCAACTCACTGCCCAGTTTTGCTCACGAAAATGACGCAGATATGACGTCAATCTGCCCCTTGCAGGCGCTGGCAGAGCTCAGTTTTCAGGATAGGATCCGGTCGGCGGCTCTTGTTTTTAGCGCCACAATATAACTCATAAGAGTCCCAGAGACATCTGCTATGGCCAAACCTAATACAGCCCTGCTGTTAACCGGTGGTGGCGCTCGCGCCGCCTACCAAGTTGGCGCCCTCAAAGCCATCGCCGAACTCTATCCTCGCAATCAGGGGATCCCTTTCCCTATCTTGTGCGGTACCTCGGCCGGCGCCCTCAACGCCACCGCCCTCGCTTGCCACGCCTCATGCTTTCATCTGGGAGTGCGTAAACTTGAGTGGGTCTGGCGCCGTTTCGAGACGCGCCACATCTTCGATTTTCACCCGGGGCGCCTGCTCTGGCGTCTGCTCTACGAGGGATCGGCTGGCTTGATCCATCCGGACCCGAATCGCGCCTTCAACCTGTTCGACAATAGTCCACTGCGCAAGCTGCTCGAGCAGCTCATCGACTATCACCGCATCGACGACAATATCCTCTACGGCAGTCTGGAGGCCCTGGCCATCACGGCATCGGATTATGAGAGCGGTCTTAGCACCACTTTCTTTCAAGGGCGCTCCCAGCATCATCCCTGGGAGCGGGAACGCAGGCGTGGCATTCGCACCCTGATCACCTCAGATCATCTTATCGCCTCCAGCGCCCTGCCCTTTATCTTCCCGGCCACCCGCATCGGCGACAAATTCTATGGCGATGGATCCATTCATCAGCTCAGCCCCCTGAGCCCGGCTATCCATCTGGGAGCAGAGCGGATCCTGGCCATTGCCCTGGCGCCGCCTCCCCAACAAAACCAGAGCCAATATCGGGATCGGCTGACCAGCTCCCACATCGCCAGCCGCCTGCTCGATACCGTGTTCACCGACACCCTCAATTCGGATCTGGAGCGCCTGGGCCGCATCAACCTCACCCTGTCACTCATTCCAGAGCGGGACAGAGCAAGACTGAAACTCAAGACTGTGGAAGCCTGCGTGCTCAAACCGAGCCAGGATCTCGACATGCTGGCGCTCCCTTTTCTGGCACAGTTGCCGACCAAAATGCGCCGCTTGCTGCGCGTATTGGGAGTCAGAGGGGATGAAACCAGCAGTCTGGCCAGTTTTCTGATGTTCGTACCCGGCTACTGCCAACAGCTCATCGCCCTCGGCTATCAAGACACCCTGGACGACAGAACCCGGGTGGCTCGCTTCCTCGACATCGAGAGTCAGGCCAGCGCCCCGCCAGTCACCGCAGCCCAACCAGCCCGATAGCAGCCAGCCAGGCCCTGTTCTTTCTCCGTCTGCGCCGTCTGCTTATTGGCGGCCCTTCAGCCTCCCAACATGCTCCCACCGTCTGCCCGACCTGCCTCAATGTCCTTCCAGCAACCGCTGTTCCGCCTGCTCTATGGCGGCATTGGTACCAAAGAGCACCAGGGTGTCCCCCACGCCCAACAACAGCTCAGCCCTGGGCTCCAGCACGTCACCCCCACGCTGCACTTCCTTGATGTGAACCGCCTCCAGGGACAGCTCCTGTACCTTGTGGCCTATGGCCCAGGCCTGTTCGCTCAACACCAGCGGGTGCAGTCGCTCCAGGTTCTGATCCCGTTCCAGATCCGGGGCACTCTGTCCTCCCCAATAGAAGCCGTGCAAGAAGGAGTACTGGCTGTTGCGCTCCTGCTCCATGCGCCGTATCACCCGGCCTATGGGCACGTCGCAGTGCAGCAAAAGGTGAGACACCAGCATCAGGGTCCCCTCCTGGGATTCGGGTACCACCTCGTGAGCCCCCGCCTGCTTATACTGCTCTAGCAGGCGGTCATCCTGGGTGCGTACCACTATCTTGACCCCTTCTGCCAAGCCGGGGATGAGGGAAAGCATGGCGCCAATCCGCTTGGCATCATCGAAGGTGACAATCACCAGCCGGGCCCGTTGCAGGCCAGCCGCCAGCAGGATCTCCCGTCTGCTGGCATCACCAAACGCCACCTGTTCCCCCGCCAGCTTGGCCTCGTTCACCCGCTCTGGGTCCAGATCCAGTGCCAGGAAGGGGATCCCCTCCAACTTGAGGAAACGGGCGCAGGTCTGACCCGCTCGGCCAAAGCCCGCGATGATGACGTGACCACTCTTGCTAAGGCCCGACTGGGCCACTTCTGATTGGGAAAGCAGGGAAGATCGCGTCAACCAGCGCGCCAGCTCCTGGGAACGACCCACCAGCCAAGGGGTAATGGCAATAGAGATGACGCCAATGCCGATCAGCAGGGAGACGATATCCTGGCCGAGCAAGCCATGGTTGAGCGCCAGGGCCAGCAGCACGAAGCCAAACTCGCCAACCTGGCTGAGCATGATGCCCGCCGCCATGGCATCGCGTTTCCGCTCCCCCATCAAGCGCCCGGCCAACAGCACCAGCACAGACTTGAACAGTACCAGCAGCACCACAATCCCGGTCACCTGCCACCAATGGTGTGCCACCTGTTGCCAGTCCATGGCCATGCCGATGGTGATGAAGAAAAGCCCCATCAACACGTCGCGAAACGGCTTGATGTCTACCTCCAACTGGTGACGGTAATGGGACTCACCCAGCATCATTCCCGCCAGGAAAGCCCCTAGCGCCATGGAGAGCCCCATCCACTGGGTGAGAGAAGCCGCGAGCAGAGCCACCAGCAGGGCGCTCAGCACGAAGAGTTCGTCCGAGCGGGCCCGGGCAACCTCATGAAACAAGGAGGGCAACAACCACTTACCCACCGCCAGCAGGCCGAGCAAGGCCAGCAGGCCCTTGATTGAGGCCCAGGCAACGGCAACCAGCAGCGCATCGCCTTGGGCCTCGGGCTCGGCCAGTATGGGGATCATCACCAGCAGCGGCACCACGGCCAAGTCCTGAAACAGCAAGACGCTGACCCCGAGCTGGGCACGGCGGGTGTGGAGCTGCTTTTGTTCCCCAAGCTGCTTGATCACCACCGCGGTCGAAGAGAGGCTGAGGGTCCCCGCCACTACCAGAGCCTGCGGCAAGGTCAAACCCCACAACCAGCCAATCCAGCAAAACAGCGCCGTAGTCAGGATCACCTGCAGGCCACCCACTCCGATTACCAGGCTACGCATGGCGATGAGTTTGGAGAGGGAGAACTCGAGGCCGAGGGAAAACATCAGGAAGACCACCCCAAGCTCCCCCAGAGTGTGCATCATGGCTTGCTCAGTCGCCCACGCCAGACCATGGGGGCCGAGCAGGATGCCTGCGATGAGGTAAGCGAGGATCGCCGGCAGGCCCAAGCGCCGGAAAACCGCCACCAACAACACGGCTGCAAACAGCAGAGTCAAAAATTCCGTATACAATTTTTCCTCCTATTTTATTGACTTAAGTCTAGCCAGCCGGGGTTGGCTCTATAGAACATATTTTGGGCGCGGATCTTGCAATGCTTGACACCATGGTGGGCCAAGGTGCCGCTAGGTAAGGAAAAAGAGTGGATAATTCAACATCGTGGAGAGGGGCCAACGCCTCAGTCGGTTATGACGCAGCACAGTGGATCCGCCAACTGGATCACCTGACGCCCGTGATAAGTCAGCCAGCCCATGGCTTGCTCGAGCGCCTGCTCGGTCAGCAGACCTTGAGCGAGCTGCTGGCAATCTTTGCCCGCACGGCGGCAAGGATTGTCCGCATCCACAGCCTATGCCTGGAGGGCACCAACCACCACAGCCTGATCCAGTGTCTGCCGCAAGATCAGCTCAGCTTGCACAGCCAGCAATTTCCGCTCAGGGATGGTCAGGGGATCTGTCTGGGCCAGCTCCATTATCAGCTGGTTCAGGCCCCCAACCAGCAACAGATCGATGAGTTGCAGGCCTGCCACCGCCAGTTCGAGTTGGCGCTGCCTCTCTATCTGCGGCTGGCAAATCTGGAGCAACAGGTGCGTCTCGATCACCTGACCGGGCTTGGCAACCGCGCCTACTTCGACGAAGCCCTCGGCCGCGCCGTCGAACAGCACAGCCGGGATCCCCATGGCCTGGTATTGGTGCTGCTGGATCTGGATCGCTTCAAGCAGGTCAATGACACCTGGGGCCACCCGGTCGGCGATCTGGTGCTCAGCCGCTTCGCCCAGCTGCTGCAACAATGTATCCGCGCCACGGATCAGGCATTTAGGATCGGGGGTGATGAGTTCGCCCTGCTGCTGCAACCGGCCGATGCCGAGGCCTGGCGCCCGGTATGGCTACGTCTGCAACAGATGCTCAACAGCCACCAGGAGCTCGCCAGCTTCGAGGTCGGCTGCTCCCTGGGGGCCGCCCACTGGCTGCCGGGCATGAACGTCTACACCCTGTACGAAACCGCCGACAACCACCTCTATTCCCGTAAAAAAGCCGGCGACGTGGGCTAAAGGCCAAGCAATGAGGTAGGTCTGCAGGGAATAGGCAAGCCAGGGGTCTGCTCTGCTTAAAAACACCGGGGCGGCCAATGGCCGCCCCGGTGTTTTTCATGGCAAGGACTCAGCCTCGGTATCGCCCGGGGAGTCCAGCCTCTGCCAGGCCAGCCCCAGATTACCCGTGCGGGCAAATCCCTCGCAGATAAAGAGATCCAGAGCCGCCGCGGGCGTCTCCCCATAGAAGATCATGGGAATACGCCCCCGTTGCCAGGAGGGCACGCCGTACTCCTGCCACAGCTTTTTGAGGCGGCGGCTTCCCCCCCGCCCTTGAGGGGTCAGGGTCTGGCCAGGCGCCACCGAGAAACGAATGGAGAGCGGCTCATCCGCCTCGGGCAGCCTCAGTTGCCCCTCGGTACTTATCTTCAACTGCAAACTGCCAAGCCTATCCGGCAAGGTCACCAGGACGTCAGGAACCAGAGGGATCTGCTCGGTCAGGGGGGCGAGATCCGGGCGCACCAGATGGAGCAAGCCCTGGTAGCGGCGACAACTCACCCGACCCCAATTGAGTTGAGGGTTGGCATCCGGACGTGCCAACACCAGCTCGTCCCATAGCCGGGCGAGCTGATCCCGGGCTGGCATCTCGCCCCCCTGCCGCCGGATCCAGTGACGGAGCAGATTGTTGCGTCTGGCCGGGCTCAACTCATGGAGCGGAGTGATGCGCAGCGCCTCCCCCTCTCCCGCCAACCGCCAATCCTCGGCAGCCAGCTCTTCGAGCAGCGCCTGCTGCTCGGCGCACAGCGCCATGCTGCGGGCTGCCGTCTGGGCGATCGCCGGCCAGCGTGCCCTGAGCCCGGGGATCACTCGCTGGCGCAGGAAGTTGCGATCGTAACTCAGGTCCTGGTTGCTCTCATCCTCCACCCAACTCAGCCCAGCCTCGCTTGCCGCCTCGGCCAGATCCTGCCGACTCACCGTCAGCAAGGGCCGCAGCAACGCTCCTTTGCCAAAAGGCTGACTGGGCAAAATACCGGCTAGCCCCCGTGGGCCGGCACCACGCTTGAGTGCCAGCAGCAGGGTCTCCAGCTGATCGTCCTGATGATGGGCCGTGAGCAACCATCCCCCCGGGGCAAGCGCCGCACTGAGCTGCCCATAGCGAGCGGTGCGGGCCTGAGCCTCCAGGCTTTCGCCATTACCCCGGTTCAGTTGCACCCGTGCGACCTGCAGCGGCACGCCGAGCTGCCGACAGACAGCGGCGCACTGCTCGGCCCAGGCATCGGCATTGGGGCTGAGCCCATGGTGCACGTGCAGAGCGCGCAAGGGCAGTTGCCGCTCGCGGGCGAAACGATCAGCCAGCAAGAGCAGCAGGGTGGAGTCGAGACCGCCGCTGTAAGCCACCAATAAGGAGCTGGAACTTGTCGGCGTCGGCAGGGTCTGACAGAAACATGAATAGAGTTGAGAAATCATAGGCTTCCCCGGAATAGACGGGCCGATCTTAGCAGAGTCGGGCTTATCAAGCTGTAACCGGGCTGCTAGAGTGAGACTCGCCTGCTCTAACCCTGAGCAAGGACGCTAATAACTCGAATTGGAACAAGCAAAATGCACAACAAAAAAAGCATACTGGCCGGATTGATCGGCTTGGCTCTGCTGGCAGGTTGCAGCCAGGGGCCTGCCCAGGATCAGGCCCACTCAGGGCTGACTTTGGCCAACATGGATACCAGCGTAAAACCCGGCGACGATTTTTTCCGCTATGCCAACGGCCATTGGCTCGCCAGCGCCAAGATCCCCGATGACAGACCCGCCGACGGCGCTTTCTATACCCTGCGCGACAAGTCGCTTGCCGATGTTCGCGCCCTGATAGAAGCGCTGCCCAAAGACGCCCCCCAGGGGTCGGAAGCCCAGCAGATCCGTGATTTCTACGCCAGTTACCTGGACAAGAGCGGCCGTGATGCCAAGGGCCTGAGCCCGCTTCGCCCCCTGCTCGCCGAGTTGGATCAGGTAACGGATAGCCGCACACTGGCCCAGGCCCTGGCGCGAACAGGCAAGGTTGGCGGCAGCGCCCCCTTCGGTTTCTGGATAGGGCCGGATGCCAAGGCGCCAACCCGGTACAGCGTCAACATCGGTCAGTCCGGCCTCGGCCTGCCGGACAGGGACTACTACCTCAAGAACGATGACGCCAGCGTGCACCTGCGCCAGCAATACCAGCAACACATCGCCGGCATGCTGACCCGGGCCGGTGAACCCGATGCCCAAGGCAAAGCCAAGCAGATACTGGCCCTTGAAACCGCCATCGCCCGCATCCAGTGGGACAAGGTCGCACTGCGGGACAGGGAGAAGAGTTACAACAAAGTCGCCACCGGCGACCTCAGCCGCCTCGCTCCCCATATCGACTGGCAGAGCTATCTCAATGAGGCGGGCATCGCCAATCAGCCGACGCTGATCCTGGGCCAACCCAGCTACCTGCAAGCTCTGGATACACTGATGGTGCAGACCCCGGCAGCCCAGTGGCGCAACTACCTGAAGTGGCAACTCATCAGCGACTACGCCCCCTACCTCGACAGTGGGACCGACCAGGCCAACTTCGCCTTCTTCGGCACCGTCCTGAGCGGTACTCCCAAGCAGCGCGCCGCCTGGGAGCGAGCTCTGGCGGTACTTGATGCCCATCTGGGCGAGGCCGTCGGCAAGCGGTATGTGGCGCAATACTTCCCCCCCGAAGCCAAGGCCCGCATGGAGCAGCTGGTCGAGAACCTGCGCATCGCCTATGGCCAGAGCATCGATACCCTCGACTGGATGTCGCCAGCCACCAAGGCGCAAGCCAAGGAGAAGCTCGCCAAGTTCAGACCCAAGATTGGCTACCCGGACAAGTGGCGGGACTACAGTGCCATCCGGGTCGAACCCGACGATCTGATCGGCAACCTGCTGCGAGCCCAGGCTTTCGAGTATCAAGATAGCCTGTCGCGCCTTGGCACTCCGGTCGACAAGGATCGCTGGTATATGTCGCCCCAGACGGTGAACGCCTACTACAACCCCAGCAACAACGAGATCGTGTTCCCTGCCGCCATACTGCAGCCCCCCTTCTTCGATCTCAACGCCGATGATGCGGTCAACTATGGCGCCATCGGCGGCGTCATCGGCCACGAAATGGGCCATGGTTTCGATGATCAGGGCGCCAAATCCGATGGGGACGGCGTGTTGCGCGACTGGTGGACCCCGACCGATCTCAAGGAGTTCAGGTTCCGCACCAGCCGGTTGGTTGCTCAATACAACCGCTTCGAACCCATCGCGGGTCAGTTCGTCAACGGCCAGTTCACCCTGGGGGAAAACATCGGCGATCTGGGCGGCCTCACCATAGCCCACAAGGCCTACCTGCTGTCGCAGGGTGGCAAGGAGGCCCCCGTACTCGATGGCTTTACCGGTGAGCAGCGCTTCTTCCTCGGCTGGGCCCAGGTGTGGAAGGGCAAGTATCGCCCCGAGCTGATGCAGATGCTGCTGAGTTCGGATCCCCACTCCCCGCCCGAATACAGGGTCAATGGCGTGGTACCCAACATTCCCGCCTTCTATGAGGCGTTCAAGATAGAGCAGAGTGACAAGCTCTATCTGGACCCGGCCAAGCGAGTCAAGATCTGGTGATCACCACCTCGTCTAGGCATATGAAAGGCGCCGGGCAGAGATGCCCGGCCCACCCGTTTCCATCCGTGACTGGCAACTCATGCTTGCCAGTCAGCGCAGTCAAAAGGGTCAAATCGATGAAAACCTTGCTCATGACACTCGGCCTGCTTAGCCTGCCACTGGCCGGCCAGGCGGCGGAGGTTTTTTTCAAGCAACTGACACTGCCCTCAGGTCAGCTGATCACCGTCAACGAGGGACGCGGCGAACCCGCCTCCACCGGCAGCTACGACGTGCGCCTCTACTCCGGCGCCAACCCCCAGTTCCCGCTGGATCAGTTCATCGACGGCAAGGTATTGCCCCGCGATGGCAGCATCAAGGACCTCAAGTTGCAGGATCTCAATGGTGACAAGCAGCCCGAACTCATCGTCATCATGGAGAGTGTCGGCAGCGGCAGCTACCTCAGTGCCAATGCCTTCATCATCAATCCGCAGGAGGGGCTCGACCTCTTCAACCATGTGGAGGGATTGGCTCCAAACGATGATGTAATCCAGGCACTTAAAACCCCCAGGGATTAATGGACAATCAAGCTGGCAGCTCACCACGCTGGGCTGCCGCGTTGCTTGCGACCAACCATCAAAGGCAATTCCCGCGGCACTCATCACAAGATGGTGACGTGCCCGCGGTCTCCAATGGACGCTCATTTTCTCTGCGCTTATAATCGCCGCACAGTGCCATAACACAACACAAGGAGGTAAAAAATGGTTATCCAAGCGTGTCCGATGTTCTCGGCCCGCCTGTTCGGCACATTCCCGTGCTCTTGCCTGCATACCATCGCGCTGCGATAGCGGGTTCGAGCAAAGCCGACTCCCTTCCCAACCGAGACCTTTCTCGACCGTTGTTGCCAGCGCTCCTGATGACAGGGATTTCTGATCCCGAGATTTGAGAGAGCAAGAGCATGACAACCCTGATGAGTACCCATTCCCTGCAAATGAGTGCGGGGCATCTTCCGTTATTTGACAACCTGGACCTGAGCATCCGCAGCGGTGATCGCATTGGCCTCATCGGTGCCAATGGCTGTGGCAAGAGCACACTGCTCGCCCTGCTGGCCGGTCAGCGTCAACCCCATGACGGACGCATACACAAGGCCACCCACTGCCGCTGTGAATTCGTGGCCCAGCATCTGCCTTTGCAACTGCAAACGCTCAGTACCCGCGCCGTGCTGTTCGATGCCCTGGACAACGAAGCCGACCAAGGGTGGCAGGTGGACAAGATGTTGACCGAGCTGCAACTGGCCGAGCAAGCCGACCTCCCGGTCAGCGCCCTGAGCGGTGGCCAGCACACCCGTTTGCAGATTGGCCGCGCCCTGCTGCACCAGCCCAACCTGTTGCTGTTGGACGAACCCAGCAACCACCTGGACTTGCCCGCCCTGCTCTGGCTGGAGCGCTTCCTGCTGGCGTGGCGCGGCGCCTTCGTGCTGGTCTCCCACGATGGGCGCCTGCTCGATCGGGTGACCCGGGATACCCTGGTTCTGCGGGATCGACGCCTCTATCGCTTCGCCCTGCCCTGCAGCCAGGCGAGGGCAGCCCTGGCCGAAGAGGATGAGCAGGCCCGCCTGCGCCGGATGGATGAGCAAAAAGAGATCGACCGCCTGAGCGCCAGCAGCAAGCGCCTCGCCATCTGGGGACGGGAGCATGACAACGAGAAGCTGGTGCGCCAGGCGAAATCCATGGAGAAACGGGTGGCCAGACTGCAGGAGGAGCAGAGCGTGGTCGGGGCGGATGCCTCCTGGCGCCTCGAACTGCACGGCCAGGCCCTGCCCGCCGATGCCCTGCTGCGGCTCGACGCCCTCGACGTGCGCCCCGCCCCCGGCTTGCCGCCGCTGTTGCGGGCCGAGGATCTCTGGCTGCGCGCCGGCGACAGAGTCGCCCTGCTTGGCGCTAATGGCACGGGCAAATCCTCCCTGCTTCGCCAGTGCTGGGGCGAGCTGTCCGACCAACTGCCGGCTGAGGGCTGGTATCGCCACCCCGGCGCCAGCATCGCCTACTACGATCAGTCCCTGCAGCAGCTGGACGACGACGCTACCCTGACCGATGCCCTCTATCCCCTGGCGCCTTTGCCGGAGGTAACGCTGCGCCAGGCCTTGATCCGGGCGGGTTTCCCCTATTCCCGTCACGGCCAGCGAGTGCATGGCTTGAGCGGGGGGGAGCGGGCCAGACTGCTGTTCCTCGCCCTCTCCCTGGCGAGCCACCATCTGCTCTGGCTCGATGAGCCCACCAACCATCTGGATCTGGCAGGCAAGGAGGAGCTGGCCGAGGCGCTGACCGGCTTTGCCGGCGGCGTATTGCTTGTCTCCCACGACCGGGATCTGATCGAGCGCAGCTGCAACCGTTTCTGGGTGATCAGGGAGGGCCGGATCCACGAAGCCCACAGCGCCGAGCGGGCCTATGTCGAGCTGCTCGGCGATGCCCCCGAACGGCCCGCAGCTGGCTTCCGGGTCAATGACGCCAGGAGAGAAGAGCTCATGCCGGAGCACGATGATGAGGCCATGCTGATACGCTGGTACGAACTGGATGGCTTGCTCGCCGCCGATCTTGCCCGCAAGCCCAGGCACCAGACCCCACGGCTGCAACAGAGCTGGCGCGACGAGCTATCCCTGATCGCCGAGCGGCTCGGTCTCCACTGACGGCCAATGCCAACCCAAAGGAAGAAGCCCCGCACTGCGGGGCTTCTTCCATCTAGAACCGGCGTCATTTGACGGCTGTTATTTGATCACTGAGCAGGCCCCATCATCGACCGCGCCTTGGGGCTGACGATACCTGCGTCGCCACCAGACGAAGAGACCATAACCCAGGGTCAGCAGCAGGGCATAGATACCCTCTGCGGCCAGGGCGACCATGACGGCCGCGCAGAGCAAGGCACTTAACCCCGCCAGCCACTTGCCGCCGCCTGCCAACAGGCGCCAGCCCGCCGCCATGCAGAGCAGATAGACCAGCACAAAGTTGCCATTGGCGTAGCGGATCAAGGTATCAAGGGGCAGCCGCCACCAGAGGATCAAGGTGATCGAGGCGACACAGATGCCGAGCACCAGACAGAGCGCCCGCACCGGGGTTCCCCTCGTAGACAAGGTTGCCAGGGAGGCAGGCAGCTTGCCTTCGCGCGCCATACTCCAGATGAGGCGGGCGAACCCTTGCAGGTAGATGTTGATGCTGGCAAAGCAGGAGAGATAGCCGAGTATGGCAACCAGCCACTTGGCGGTCGGGCCGAACAAGAGCGCCAGAAGGGTCGGAATGGCGGTGGCATTCTTCGCCTCATCGCCATAGAGACAATATTTGAGCACGACCAGGGAGTGGATCCAGTAGATGAGCCCCGCCAGCAGCACGCCGCCGAGCAGCGCCAAGGGATAGTCACGCTCCGGGTTTTTGAACTCCTCACCCATGTGGGCGAAGGCTTCCAGACCGACGAAGCACCAGAACATCACCGCCAGCGCCGTGGCCATGGCGGGCCACTCACCGGCGTCTGGCAGAGGCTGAGCGGCATCGCGCCAGCCAATCTCGCCCTTGAGGGCAATAAGCAGAGTCAGCCCCACGATGGCCAGAGCGATCAACAGTTGCAGATTGCCCGAGGATCGCGCACCGCGCAGACCGAGCAGCAAGACGCCAAGCAGGGTCAGCAACTGTATCGCCCACAGGGTCAGCTCGCCGAGTGCGAACAGGGCATGCCAGAATCCTGCCGCTATGGTAAGTGCAGCAGGCAAACCCACCGGCAGCACGGCCAGAAACAGGAAGGCGGAGTAACGTTCGGCCCCGGCCCCAAAGGCCTTGCCGATAAGATGCGGCGCCCCGCCCGCATGGGGATAACGCCGCCCGAGCCGGGCGAACGTAAAGGCGATGGGCAGCACCAGCACGATGAGCAGCACCCAGGCCCAGAGGGAAGCGCCCCCCGCCAGGGAGGCGGCGGCGGCCGGTACCACGAAGATCCCGGTCCCAAGCAGCGAGGTCGCCAGCAGTCCCATCCCCTGCCACAGTCCCAGATCCTTCTTTAAGCTCGACATTTTCCGTTGTCCGATGTGAAAATCGTCAGTCATGTTAGGCCAATTCGGCCCCGCTGGTAAGTCATCAAACTGCCTATTGGCGGCGGTGAAGTGACGGTTATTACCGCCATTTCGTCGGCGATAACCGGGGATCGCAGGACAACAGCAGCAAAGAGGCAAAGTGGACAGATACGACGATAAAATAGTGGCCCTGCTTTCGCGAGATGGTCGGCTCAGCATCAGCAAGCTGGCAGAGGCGGTGGCGCTGTCCCGCTCCGCGGTGAGCGAGCGGATCAAGCGCCTGGAGGAGCGAGGCATCATCCTCGGCTATCGCGCCGTGCTGGCCGAACCCCTGGGTCAGATCAGCGCCTTCTTCGAACTCAGCTTTCGCACTACCCGCTGCGAGCAATATGGTGCCCGCATCGGCCAGATCCCCGAAGTTCGACTCTGCTACAGCGTCAGTGGCGCTACCGACATGCTGGTACAAGTCAGGGCAGAGAGCATGGCGCGCCTCGACGCCATTCGCCAACAGTTGGAGGCCCTGCCCCAACTCAGCATGATCAAGACCCATACCATCTTGAGCGAGCTTGTCGATCGCACCCGCTGAGCCAGAGTGCGGGAGGTCCTCATAGCAAAAAGCCGCCCCGGGGCGGCTTTTTGCGCATTAACGCGGCCCTCAGAACAGCAGGGAGTAGAGAATGCCCGTCATGGCCAGCACGCCAATCAGGGTCACGAACAGGTTGCTGGGCTGACCCGAAAATTTGCGCATGGCCGGTACTTTGGCAATGGCGTACATGGGCATCAGGAACAGCAGCATCGCGATGATGGGGCCCCCCAGGGATTCGATCATGCCGAGTATGCTGGGGTTCACCGTGGCCACGGCCCAGGTGGTCAGGATCATGAACAGGGCGGTTATCTTGTCGAGCTGCTTCACTTCCAGCTGCTTGCCTCGCTCGCGCAGCATCTTGATCATCAAGCCGTTGAAGCCCTCTTTCGCCCCCAGGTAGTGGCCAAGGAAAGACTTGCTGATGGCAACCATGGCGATAAGCGGTGCCAGAGTGGCAATCACCGGGTTGTCGAAGTGGTTTGCCAGGTAGGAGAGAATGGAGATGTTCTGATCCTTGGCCGCCAGCAAGTCGCTTGGTGAGAGCGCCAGCACGCAGCTGAACACGAAGAACATCACGCTCGTCACCATCAAGATATGGCTACCCAGCAGGATGCGATTGCACTTGCCGTCGGCTCGCTCACCATAGCGACCCTTATTGTCCACCGCGAAGGAGGAGATGATGGGCGAGTGATTGAAAGAGAACACCATCACGGGGATGGCCAGCCACAGGGTCTTGACGAAGTCGCCGTTGAAGGCATCGGACAAGGCCGGTGCCTCGCTGATGATGGCCCCATTCCAATGAGGAACCAGGTAGAGCGCCAGTCCCATGAGGGCAATGACGAAGGGGAATACCAGTATGCTCATCGCCTTGACGATGAACTTGCCCCCCAGACGTACCACCGCCATCAGTGAGAGGATCAACCCCAGGGCTAGCAGCGCGCGGGGCGGCGGCGTCATGCCAAGCTGATGGATCATCAGGCTCTCCACCGTGTTGGTGATGGCCACGGCATACATCAGCAAGATGGGGTAGATGGCGAAGAAGTAGAGCAGGGTAATGAGCTTGCCCGCCATCTTGCCGAAGTGCTCCTCGACCACCTCGGTGATGTCGCCATCCCGGGTAGAGCCAGAGAGCACGAAGCGATTGAGGCCACGGTGTGCGAAGAAGGTAAGCGGCAGTGCCAGCAAGGTCATGGCCAGCAGCGGCCAGAGTCCGCCGACCCCGGCATTGATGGGCAAGAACAGGGTGCCGGCACCGATAGCTGTACCATACAAGCCCAGCATCCACACCAGATCAGCCTTGTTCATGCCAGTGGCACGGGAGCCCTGGCGCGGCAGACTGCCTTCTACTGCAACATTCATCTCGGACATGAGTCGTTCCTGTAGTTTGAGAATCGAATTTCTGGCTCACGGCAAGTGCCGCCTTGTTCCGACTCCCTGGAACCCTGTGTCCACCCTGGATCTGGCTCGAACCGTGGCGCAATCCGGCAAGCGTTACCTGATTGCAACAAGTGGGGCGATAGGGGGATTCACTTTGAACCATGTCACGGTGCTGTTCACACTCCGTTAACCCGCATCGCGTTGATGGGGTCACTCTAAATTAAACATCTCGTCAAATCACAGGTAAATTTGAAGAATTAAACAAAAGTTTGACTTAAATCGTGTTTGCAGCGCCTTGAATCACGCTTCCTTTCCAGCTTGATGAAAAACCGTTAACAACTCAGGAGAACAGCTTGGTGACGCCCCTCTGCCAATGAAACAAACTGCTTACATCCCCTCCGCTTGGCACCCAAGTTGTGTGCCGCCTTGCCCTGGCGTACCCTGTTGCTCACCATTTTTCCGTTGAATAGATATGGCCGTTACCCGTACCGATCTCGCCGAACTGGCCGTGTTTGCCGCCGTCGCCCGCCATCAAAGCTTCAGCAAGGCGGCCCTCGAACTCGGCGTCTCGGCCTCCGCCCTGAGCCACAGTCTGAAAGGGCTGGAGACCCGCCTGGGTGTCAGACTGCTCAATCGCAGTACCCGCGCCGTGGTGCCGACCGATGCGGGCCAGCGCCTGCTGGAGCAGTTGCTGCCGACCCTGAACCAACTGGCGGCCGCCCTCGAGGAATTGAGCCGCCACAGCGATGAACCGGTCGGCCGATTGAAGATCTGTGCACCGCGCAGCGCCATCGACGAACTGCTGGCCCCGGTGCTTATCGACTACATGGTGCGTTACCCGCGCATGCAGGTGGAGGTGGTGGAGCAGGAGCTGATGCCGCGCCTCATCGAGGATGGCTATGACGCCGCCATCTTCTATGGCGATCTGCTGCCCAAAGAGATGATAGCCGTGCCGCTCGGGCCGCCCCAGCGCTATCTGGTAGTAGGCTCCCCCGCCTATCTGGCCGAGCATGGCACGCCGCAGCACCCTCGCGAGCTGTCCCGTCACGCCTGCATAGGTTATCGCTTGACCCCTTCCCATCACTACCGCTGGGCCTTTGCCGGGGAAGAGGGCAGCCTGCTGGAGATAGAAGTGACCGGGCCCCTGACCACCAGCACCCCCGCCCTCTATCTGGGGGCCGCCGAGGCGGGCTTGGGGTTGGCTTATTGCCTGGAGGAGGAGGTGAGCAAACAGCTGGCGCAAGGAAAATTAGTGAGCATGCTGGAGCAGTGGTGCCCCACCTTCGCAGGTTTCTCTCTCTTCTATCCCAGCCGCCATCAGCTGGGCCACGGTTTGCGCACCCTGATCGACCAGCTTAAAGGCCACTATCGAACGCGAGATTACTGAGCATGGCTCATCAAACCATCAAATAAAGACGGGATTATCAACAAAATAATATCAATCTAAACTGTCTGCTCGATAATCGGCCTCCCCGAGAGAACAGATATGTCTACCTATTTCACCCTGCGCCAGCGAGCCATGACCCGCCGTTTCTGGGGCTATGCCCTCCCCTCCATCATGGCCATGCTGGTATCCGGTGCCTACTACCTGGTCGATGGCATCTTCGTCGGTCACTACGTGGGCGCCGCCGGTCTTGCCGGTATCAACCTGGCTTACCCGGTCATCATGGTGCTCATTGGCCTTGCCGCCATGATAGCCATGGGGGCGGCCACCGCCATCTCCTTCCAGCAAGGGGCCAAGAACCTCAAGCTCGCACGCCAGGCGCTGGTCAATGCCCTCTGGCTGCTGGCCTTGCTCGGCACTCTGGCACCCCTGCTGCTGCACCACTGGCACATCGATATCCTGCTGGTATTGGGGATAGAGCAAGGCACAGAGACCTGGAAACAGGCCAGTGACTACCTCACCTGGATTGGTGGCGGTACCCTGCTGCTGGCCAGCAACCTGGCGGTCCCCTATCTGCTGCGCAACGATGGTCGCCCCCGCCTCGCCATGATCCTGGTCAGCAGCGGCGCCCTCCTCAACATCGCCCTCAACTATGTGATGGTCGGTCGACTGGGGTTGGGACTGGTGGGCACGGCCCAGGCGACCCTCATCGCCGAAGGGGTGGTCAGCCTGCTGGGGTTGGGATATTTCTTTACCGCCCATGCCAGGCTGCGTCTCTCCTGGCGTGATCTGGTGCCCGAATGCCCGGCCATGCCCGGCTTGCTGTTCAGCGGTCTGCCAAGCCTCATCGCCCAGTTCAACCTGGGGTTGCTGCTACTGCTGCACAACAGCCAGTTGATGGTCTATGGCTCGGTCAAGGATCTGGCGGGCTTCACCGTGGCCGGTTACACCGAGGCGGTGTTCATCGTGATATTGCAAGGCCTGGCGTTCGGCATCCAGCCCCTCATCAGCCAGGCGGCGGGCGCCGGGCGCTATCGGGACCTGAAATTCCTGATGGAGATGGGGCTCAAAGTGACGCTGGTCTACGGGATGCTGGTCTGGTTGCTGATCCAGCTGTTGCCGCAACCGGTGGCCATGCTCTATACCGGCAGCCAGGATGGTGAGCTGCTTGCCGCCGCCGTCAGCAGCCTGACCCTCAACCTCGGCGCCATTCCGCTGGAGGGGATCATCATGTTCGGCATAGTGTTGCTGCAGTCCATGGCCCGCACCAGGCAGGCGCTGATCATCTCGGCGGCCAAGACACTGCTGCTGCTGCCACTGATCTTCTTGCTGCCGATGCAGTGGGGACGCGAAGGTGTACTGCTCGCCCAGCCCACGACTGTGCTGCTGTTGACCCTGCCGCTGTGCTGGCTGCTGTGGCGAGAGTGGCGTCGCCTCAAGCTGGCGTGCGCTCCTCAGGGCCTGCACCAGGCCAAGCCGCCCGTCAGCAAGGAGTGCCGCTTGCCCGGCGCGCCAGCGGGATTCCGTTGAGTTGAGCCGACAAGGGGTCGTGCAAGACATGGCGCCAGAAGACATCATGTGAACCCCCTTCATCTCGGACACAAAAGGAAGGCCCCCGCAATGCGAGGGCCTTCTGGTATCGGTTCGATATGACGCCTGGGCTTAGCAGTAGCCGTAACCCAGCAGACGCTGGTAGCGCTGGTCGAGCAGCTGATCGCTGTCGAGGGGACGCAAAGCATCCAGATCCTGCTTGATGCGGGCCTTGAGGCGCTCGGCCATCAACTCCACATTGCGGTGAGCACCACCGAGCGGCTCCTCGACGATATTGTCGATGAGCTTGAGCTCTTTCAGACGCTGGGCCGTGATGCCCATGGCATCGGCGGCCACCGGCGCCTTGTCGGCGCTCTTCCACAGGATGGAGGCGCAACCTTCCGGCGAGATGACCGAGTAGGTGGAGTACTGCAGCATGTTGACGCGATCACCTACGCCAATGGCCAGGGCGCCGCCCGAGCCACCTTCACCAATCACGGTGCAGACCACGGGCACGGTCAGACCGGCCATCACTTTCAGGTTGCGGGCAATGGCTTCAGACTGGCCACGCTCCTCGGCACCCACACCTGGGTAAGCACCCGGGGTGTCGATGAAGGTGATGATCGGCATCTTGAAGCGCTCGGCCATTTCCATCAGACGCAGGGCCTTGCGATATCCTTCCGGACGCGGCATGCCGAAGTTGCGCTTGATCTTCTCCTTGGTCTCGCGACCCTTCTGCTGACCGATGATCATCACCGGCTCACCGTCGAGACGGGCGATGCCGCCGATGATGGCCTTGTCATCGGCATAGGCGCGATCGCCAGCCAGCTCGTCGAAGTCGGTGAAGATCTGCGCGATGTAATCCAGGGTGTAAGGACGCTGGGGATGGCGCGCCATCTGGGATACCTGCCAGGCCCCAAGATCACCGAAGATCTTCTTGGTCAGCTCTTCGTTTTTCTTCTCCAACCGGCGGATATCTTCTTTGAGATCCACGGCGTGATTGCCTTCGCTCACATGTTTGAGCTCATCGATCTGCGCCTGCAATTCGGCTATCGGCTGTTCAAAATCCAGAAAAAGACTCATAGGGCCTTAGAACCTCTAATCAAAAACCAATTCCACCCGCTCTCGTCCCAGCAGGACACGCAAGTCATCTATCAGTTGATCGGTGGGCGTCACCCGCCACTCGGTACCGAGCGTCAGTCGCACCCGTGAGCCGGGACGCCGATAGTGTACCTGAACCGGACAGACTCCGGCACGAGCGGGCTCCAAAATCTCGCTAAAACGCTGAAAAAAGCGTTCATCTATGCGCTGTTCGTCGAGAGAAATACGGATCGCCCTGGCGAATCGCTCCCTCGCATCATTGATATCCAGCAGTTCACGGGCCGACATTTTAAGGCCACCGGAGAAGTCATCAAAGCTGACCTGTCCAGAAACCACCAAAATACGGTCTTTTTGCATCAATTCTTCGTATTTTTCCAGTGCTTCACTAAATAGTGTCACATCCAGACGCCCGGATCTGTCGTCCAGGGTAAAGATCCCCATCTTGTTGCCGCGCTTGGTGACCATGCTGCGAGCCGCAATCACCAGACCCGCTGCCGTGGTCACCGTATCCCGGGAGGTGGGATGCAGATCGCACAGCCGACCCGAGGTATAACGGCGCAGTTCGCTGCTGTACTGGTTGATGGGGTGCCCGGTCAGATAAAGCCCGAGGGTCTCGCGCTCCCCTTCCAGCCATACCTTGTCCGGCCAATGCGGTACGTTGGCGAACGCCTTTTTGACGTCATCAATCTCCTGGGTCAGGACCCCGAACATGTCGACCTGACCAAATGCCTGGGCCTTGGCGTGCTGCTCGGCGGCGCGCATCGCTTCCTCCAGGGTGGCCATCAGGGCGGCCCGGTGGGGGCCGAGCCGGTCCATGGCCCCGGAGTAGATGAGCTTCTCCATCACCCGCTTGTTGATCTTCTTGATGTCGACCCGGTTGCAGAAATCGAACAGATCCCGGAAGGGGCCGTCGCTGTCCCGCGCCGCCAGGATAGCATCGATGGGGCCCTCGCCGACCCCCTTCACCGCCCCGATGCCATAGACGATATGGCCATCTTCATTGACGCTGAAGCGATAACGGCCGGTATTCACGTCCGGCGGTATCACCGTGAGCCCCATGCGCTGGCACTCGTCCACCAGGGTCACTATCTTGTCGGTGTTGTCCATGTCGGCCGTCATGACCGCCGCCATGAACTCGGCCGGGAAGTGGGTCTTGAGCCAGAGGGTCTGGTAGGAGACCAGGGCGTAGGCGGCGGAGTGGGACTTGTTGAAGCCGTAGCCCGCAAATTTTTCCACCAGATCGAAGATCTTTACCGCCAGCTCGCCGTCGATGCCGTTTTTAACGGCGCCTTCCTCGAACCCCGAGCGCTGCTTGGCCATCTCGACCGGGTTTTTCTTGCCCATGGCCCGGCGCAGCATGTCTGCCCCGCCCAGGGTGTAGCCCGCCAGCACCTGGGCTATCTGCATCACCTGTTCCTGATAGACGATGATGCCATAGGTGGGTTCGAGTATGGGCTTGAGGCTCTCGTGCTGCCAGGTGGCATCCGGGTAGGAGATGGCCTCATCCCCGCGCTTGCGCTCGATGAAGTTGTCCACCATCCCGGACTGGAGCGGGCCCGGCCGGAACAGTGCCACCAGGGCTATCATGTCTTCGAAACAGTCGGGTTGCAGCCGCTTGATCAGATCCTTCATGCCGCGGGATTCGAGCTGGAACACCGCCGTGGTCTCGAAGCGCTGCAACAGCGCAAATGACTTCTTGTCATCTATGGGGATGGCGGCGATATCGATCGGCGGCTTGCCCTCTTTGGCCAGGCGCGGGTTGATCATGCCGAGCGCCCAGTCGATGATGGTGAGGGTGCGCAGCCCCAGGAAGTCAAACTTCACCAGACCCGCGTACTCCACATCGTTCTTGTCGAACTGGGTGACCGGGTGCTGTCCTTCACTGTCGCAATAGAGCGGCGCGAAATCGGTGATCTTGGTGGGCGCTATCACCACACCACCGGCGTGTTTGCCGGCGTTGCGCACCACCCCTTCGAGGCGGCGCGCCATGTCGATGAGATCCTTGACCTCTTCATCCTGATCGTAGAGCTCGGGCAGCTTGGGTTCGGCCTCGAACGCCTTGGCGAGCGTCATGCCCGGATCCGGCGGTATCAGCTTGGAGATACGGTCCACGAAGCCATAAGGGTGGCCCAACACCCTTCCTACGTCCCGCACTACCGCCTTGGCGGCCATGCTGCCGAAGGTGATGATCTGCGACACCGCATCCCGGCCATACATGTCGGCGACGTGATCGATCACCTCGTCGCGCCTGTCCATGCAAAAGTCGACGTCGAAGTCGGGCATGGAGACCCGTTCCGGGTTCAGGAAACGTTCGAACAGCAGATCAAATTCCAGCGGATCGAGATCGGTGATCTTGAGCGCGTACGCCACCAGTGAACCCGCCCCCGACCCTCGGCCGGGACCGACCGGAATGCCGTTGTCCTTGGACCACTGGATAAACTCCATCACGATGAGGAAGTAACCAGGGAAGCCCATCTGGTTGATCACCTTGAGCTCTATCTCGAGGCGCTCATCATACTCGCCGCGCTTGGCGGCACGCACTTCCGCGTCCGGGAACAGGAAAGCGAGCCGCTCCTCCAGTCCCTCCTGGGATTTCACCACCAGAAACTCTTCCGTGGTCATGTCGCCGGTCGGGAAGTTGGGCAGGAAATATTCCCCAAGGCGCACAGTCACGTTGCAGCGCTTGGCGATTTCGACTGTGTTCTCCAGCGCCTCGGGGATATCGGCGAACAGCTCAGCCATCTCGGCCTGGCTGCGCAGATATTGCTTGGGGCTGTAATTGCGCGGCCTGCGCTTGTCCGCCAGGGTGTAGCCATCATGGATGGCCACCCGGATTTCGTGGGCATCAAAGTCTTCGGCGTTGAGGAACACCACCTCGTTAGTGGCCACCACCGGCAACTCGAACTCGGCGGCGATGGCCACCGCCATGTGCAAGTAAGCCTCCTCGTCAGGCCGCTCGGTGCGCAGCAACTCGAGGTAATAGGCATCGGGGAAATGCTGGCGATAGAAATCGAGACACTGCTCGGTCTGCTGCCGATTGCCCTTGAGCAGAAACTTGCCCACGTCCCCCTCACGCCCACCAGAGAGCACTATCACCCCTTTGGCATGATCGCTCAGCCAGGCCTTGTCGATGACAGGCTTGTCCTGCACATGACCACGCTGGTAGGCACGGGAGATGAGCATGGTGATGTTCTGGTAACCCTCATTATCCATGGCGAGCAGGGTGAGCCGAAACAGCTCCTCCCCCAGCTCCTCGCTCTGCGCCCAGAAATCGGTGCCGACTATGGGTTTGAGCCCCTTGCCGTGGGCCGCGCCATAGAAGCGCACCAAACCGCACATGTTGACCTGATCGGTCAGCGCCAGGGCGGGTTGACCATCGGCGGCGGCGGCGCTGACGATAGGAGCAATCTTCTGCAGGCCATCGACCATGGAGAAATCGGAATGAACGCGCAGATGGATAAAGCTAGGCTCGGCCATGGTCACTCCCTGGTCGTTGGTTGAAGTCGATTGACGCTCTCATCGGTTGAGTCATGGATAAAGGCCGCAAGGTCACTCCTGCCCAAGGGCCCGGCGCACCGGCTTGAAGCTCTGGCGATACTCGGGCAAGGGGCCGTGTTCAGCCAGAATGGCAAGGTGCTCAGGGGTCGGATAACCCTTGTGGCGGGCAAAGCCATAGACGGGGTGGCGGCTATCGAGCTCAGTCATCTCCTCATCACGGGTTACCTTGGCGAGGATGGAAGCGGCGCTGATGGCGGCCACCAGGCTGTCGCCCTTGACCACGGCGCGCGCTTCCATCGGCAGAGCCGGGCAGCGATTGCCGTCGATGAATACCAGTTCAGGTACTATCTGCAGCCCGGCCACGGCACGCTGCATCGCCAGCATGGTGGCGTGCAATATGTTGTGCTCATCGATCTCGGAGGGGCTGGCACGACCGATGGCCCAGGCCAATGCCTTCTCTTTTATCTCGCCGTACAGGGCGAGACGCTTCTTCTCGGAGAGCTTCTTGGAATCGGCCAGCCCGGCGATGGGCCTGGCAGGATCTAGGATCACGGCGGCAGTGACCACGTCGCCCACCAGGGGACCGCGGCCAACTTCGTCCACACCGGCAACCAGCTTGTCTTCGGGAATATCGATCATCATCTTGCAGCCTTGAATTAAAACAGGCCCCGCAGGGCCAGTATCAGCACAGCATCGCCAGCAGGCGTACTATTTGCCAAGCAGTGCGAGTACAGCATCGGCAGCCTGCTTGTCAGCGTCGCAACGGATGCTCTGATGCAGCCGGGTGAAGGTGGCGATGAGCTCGCTGTTGTCGTGGGCAAGCAGTTTGCACACCTCGTCGACCAGATTCTCGGTGGTGCATTCGTGCTGGATAAGCTCGGGCACCAGCATCTGATCCGCCAGCAGATTGGGCAGGGAGACGTAATCCGTCTTGACCAGGCGCTGGGCCAACCAGTAACTAAAGGGCTTAAGCTTGTAACCGACCACCATGGGTTTTTTCACCAGCATGGCTTCCAGTGCCGCCGTGCCCGAGGCCAGCAACACCACATCGGCGGCCGTCATGGCCTCCCGACCCTGCCCTTCGAGCAGCACCATCTCCAGCTTGGGGGCTATCTCCTGCTTGATGCGCAGAAACTGCTCCCGTCGCGCCTCGTTGACCAGCGGCACGATGAAACCGAGATCAGGGTAATGTACCGTCAAATGCTTGCACGCTTCGAGGAAGAGAGGGGACATAAAGCCCACCTCGGCGTTGCGACTGCCCGGCAGCACCGCCAACCAGCGGCGGGAGGGATCCAGCCCGAGCTCGGCACGAGCGGCAGCCTGATCCGGCACCAGCGGGATCCCGTCGGCCATGGTATGACCCACGAAGCGGCAGGGCGCATCGAATCTGTCGTAGAAGGCTTTCTCGAACGGCAAGAAGGCGAGCACCAGATCGGTGGCGGCCTTTATCTTGTGAATGCGGCCCTGACGCCAGGCCCAGACCGAGGGGCTGACATAATGAACCGTCTTGATACCGGTACGGCGCAGTTTGAGCTCCACCCCGATATTGAAATCCGGTGCATCCACCCCGATAAAAATGTCGGGTGGATTGTCAATGAAATGGCGGAGCAGTTCGCGGCGGACCTTGAGGATGCGCGGCAGACGGCCCAGTACCTCGGTGATCCCCATGACGGACAGTTCTTCCATCTCGAACAGCGCCTTGACGCCGAGTGCCTGCATGCGCGGCCCGGCTATCCCTTCAAACTGCGCATCCGGATAACGGCATTGCAATTCACGCACCAGGCCGGCGGCCAGGATGTCGCCGGAGGTCTCTCCGGCAACGATACCGATGCGCATGGGATCAGGCACGGATGATGCCACGCTCATTGTCTTTGAGGAAATCGACATAGAGCTGGACAGCCGGTTCGGCTTGTGCCATCTCAATCAGCACGGGCAGCACCTCTTCGATGGTCTTGCCTGAACGGAAGATCTCCTTGTAGGCACGCTTGACCGCAGAGATGGCCTCCGGGCTGAAACCACGACGACGCAAGCCCTCGGAGTTGACCCCGAACGGCTTGGCATAGTTGCCGGCAGCCATGACGTAAGGCGGCACGTCCTTGTTCAGGGCGGCGCAGCCACCGACGAAGGCGTGGGCGCCGACCCGGCCAAACTGGTGAATGGCGGAGAGACCGCCGAAGATGACGAAATCGCCGATCACCACGTGACCCGCCAGGGTCGCATTGTTGGCAAAGATGCAGTTGTCACCGATGATGCAGTCATGGGCCACGTGCACGTTGACCATGAACAGGTTGCCACTGCCCACCTTGGTCAGACACTGATCCTGCACAGTGCCACGGTGGACGGTGCAGTTCTCGCGAAAGACGTTGTTGTCGCCGATCTCAAGGAAGGTGCGTTCACCGGCGTACTTCTTGTCCTGGCAATCCTCTCCGATGGAGGTGTGCTGGAAGATCTTGTTGCCGCGGCCAATCTTGGTCGGCCCCTTGATCAGAACATGAGAACTTATCCAGGTGTCATCACCAATTTCCACCTCGGCGCCAATGACGGAAAAGGGGCCTATCTCAACCCCTTTGCCTATCACGGCAGACTCATGGACGATAGCAGTATCGTGAATGACGGCTGTCGAATCGATCACTATTACACCTCGCGTTTGGCACACATCAGTTCGGCGGTACACACCACCTCACCATCAACGGTAGCCACACCGGTAAATTTGGCAATGCCACGACGCTCCTTCAGGAACACTACGTCCAGCACCAGCTGGTCGCCAGGGCCAACCGGACGCTTGAAGCGTGCATGGTCGATGGAGGCGAAGTAGTAAAGTTCATTCGGGGACGGCTTGCCGACCATGGTAAATGCCAGGATGCCGGTGGCCTGCGCCATGGCTTCCAGGATCAACACACCGGGGAACACCGGCTTGGCCGGGAAGTGGCCCTGGAAGATGGGTTCGTTGAACGAGACGTTCTTGATGGCACGCAAGGTTTTGCGCTCATCGCTGATCTCGTAATGCTCAACCTTATCCACCATCAGGAACGGATAACGGTGTGGCAGCAGATCCATGATTTCCTGGATCCCTAAGCTTTTCTTTTCAGTAGTCAAAACAGTACCCTATCGTGATTATTCTTCGTCACCCAGTTTCTTCTCAAGCTTGCTTAACCGCTTGTGCATCTCGTCGATACGCATCACCCGGGCGGCGGTCTTGCGCCACTCTTTATTGGTTTGCAGGGGGATACCGGACGAGTAGACACCGGGCTCGGTAATGGGTCGCATCACCATGGCCATACCGGTAATGGTGGCCTGGTCGCAAATCTCCATATGCCCGTTAAAGACGGAAGCGCCGCCAATAATACAATACTTACCAACCTTGAGACTACCGGCCATCACAGTCGCACCCGCTACGGCGGTGCCGTAGCCAATCTCGACGTTGTGGGCGATCTGGCACTGATTGTCGATGATGACATTGTCGGCAATACGAGTGTCTTCCAAGGCGCCCCTGTCAATGGTAGTACAGGCGCCAATCTCGACTCTATTGCCGATGGTCACGCCACCGAGCTGAGGGATCTTGATCCACTCGCCACGCTCGTTGGCATAACCGAAACCGTCTGCCCCTATCACTGTACCGGCTTGCACCAGGCAGTCTGTTCCCAGCGTCACTTCATGATAGAGAGTGACATTGGCCCACAGGCGGGAGCGATCACCCAAGCGGGTGTTGTTGCCTACGAAGCAACCCGGACCTATGCGGACATCATTCCCCAGCACGACGCCGGATTCGATGACCGCATTGGCACCGATGGCTACCCTCTCACCCATCTGGACATCGGCGGCAATGACAGCGCTAGGATGAATATCCATGGCTGGCTGCGGCGTAGTATCCAGCAACTGGGCAACCCGGGCAAAGCCGACATAGGGATCCTTGAGTACCAGTGCATTGGTGGGACAAAACGGCAGGTCTTCCTCCGTGATCAACACGGCGGTGGCCTGACACTGTTCCAGATAAGTGCGGTACTTCTTGTTAGACAGGAAGGTTATTTCCCCCTTCCCGGCCTTTTCCAGTGTCGCTACCTTGCGAATTTCCAGGCTTCCGTCGCCATGAACCTGTGCCCCAAGCCGCTGGGCCAGCTGTGCGAGAGTGAATACCATCAATTAGTTGCTCTTACTGACCTGAGAGATAACCTGACCGGAGATGTCCAGCTTGCTGGCAGCATAGGGGGCGGCGTTGCGCTCCAGCACCAGATCGTAACCATTGCTCTTGGCGATGGAATCGATGGCAGCTTTCACCTTGGTCAGGATCTTGTTGCGCTCTTCTGCCTGACGACGGCCGTTATCCTGCTCGAACGCCTGACGCTTCTGGTTGAACTCCATCTGCAGCTTGGCCAGTTTCTCCTGGTTCTGCTTCTTCTGGTCAGCGCTCATGAAGGCTTCATCCTTCTTGAACTTCTCAACCAGTTTCTGGCCATCGGATTCCAGTTTCTGCAACTCACGCATGCGCGGCTCGAATTCGCCTTTCAGCTTCTTGGAAACGGCTTCACGCTGGGGCAATTTCTGGAAGATTTCGCTCATGTCGACCACGGCAATCTTGGTGTCAGCCAGGGCGGAACCCATGCCAGCGACCATCAGAGCAATACTCAGACCAGCGACTTTCAATGCTTTGTTCACACTTACTCCTTGTACCCCCGGATGAGGGTAACTGATTACCTTGAATTGCAAGCGACACCCGGTGCCAACTTGTTACTTAGCGGGGCCCGACAGGCCCCATTATTCCCCGCCCTCTCGAGGAGAGCGGCTACACCAGGTGGGACCAGCCCTGCTGGCCCCGTCCTTTAGAAGGTACGGCCTATGTTGAAGGAGAAGAACTCGGTTCTATCCCCTTCGTACTCTTTGAGCGGACGTGCTATGGCAAACACCAAGGGGCCCATGGGTGAGAGCCACTGAACCGACAGACCATAGGAGGCCCGGAAGTTGGTGGGGTCCGAGTAGTCCATCAAGTACTTGCAGCCCGTCACACAACGGTTCTGATACTGGTCATAGTCGAAGGTGGTATCCCATACCGAACCCGCATCAACGAATACGCTGGTACGCAGTTGAGGCTGATAGGTTTCGGAGGCAAAAGGCGTCGGCACAATCAGCTCGAGAGAGGCGATAGCCAGGGCATTTCCCCCCACTGAACTGTCGGTGCCTTGGGCAACATCATTACCCCCTACGTTGTAGTAGTAGAGCGCCTTGGGACCGACGGTATTGCTCTTGAAGCCACGCAGGGTATCGAAACCACCGGCGAAGTAGTTCTCGAAGAAGGGCAGCACGTGGTCATAGTCGCCGTTGCTGCCGTAGCCGTTGCCGTAGGAGACGCGGGCCTTGGTCATCAGCACCCAGCTGTGATCCACATCGAACGGGAAGTAGTGAGCATCTTCGGCGTTGAGCTTGAAGTACTGCAGATCCATGCCGGGCACGGTCACCTTGGCGTTAAGACGCTGACGGTTACCATCGCTCGGGAAGGTCCCCTTGTTCAGGGTGGAACGGGTCCAGCCAGCGGTGAAATCGACCGTGTTGAAGGTCAGTCGGTTGTCACCGTCGATGTTGGCGCTGTATACCTTCCAGAACTCCTCAACCTGCTGATAGGGGTTGGGCTGGGACAGCTTGTTATTCTCGAAGCCAAGACTGAAGTCGAGGCGGTTGTTCTCGTTGACCGGGAAACCGCTGGAGAGGCGGAAACCTATGGTGGTGTTCTCATAGTCAACGATGTTGGCATCTGCCGCGCTGAACTCGTTGTAATAGAGACGCCCCCCCAAGCTGACCCCATCGACGGTGAAGTAGGGGTCGTTATAGCTCAGGTCGATGCTCTTCGAGTAGTCGTTGGTACTGGCCGAGATGCCGATCTTCTTGCCGGTACCCATGAAGTTGTCCTGCTGCAGACCCGCCTGCAGGCTCAGACCCGAATCAGTACCATAGCCAACCCCGGCATTGATGGATCCCGCCGGCTGCTCCTTGACCTTGAAGTCCAGATCAACCTGGTCATCACTACCTGCAACCCGTTTGGTATCCACGTCGGCACTTTCGAAATAGCCGAGGCGGTTAAGACGGGTCTTGGACTGCTCGACGTTGTCGGAGGAGAGCCAGGTGCCTTCCATCTGACGCATCTCGCGGCGCAGTACTTCATCTTTGGTGGTGACGTTGCCGCTGAAGTTGATATTGCGTACATAGACTCGGGGACCCGGCTCTATGTTGACGATCAGCTCGACTTCCTTGGTTTCATCATTGATCTGCGGGAAGGTGGTGACCTTGGGATAGGCATAGCCGTAACGACCGAGGAACTTGGAAAGCACCTCTTCGGTGTGGGTTACCTGGCTCGCGGAGTAGACGCTGCCTGCCGTGATGGGGATGAGCTCCTTCATCTCGGCGCCACGGTCTATCATGTCACCCTTGAGCTGGATGCCAGAAACCTTGTACTGATCCCCTTCCTTGAGGTTGAGGGTGACATAGACCCCCTTCTTGTCCGGAGTCATGGAGACCTGGGTAGACTCCTGTGCGAAACGAATGTAACCGCGATCCAGATAGTAGGAGCGCAGCACTTCGATATCGCCTGCCAGTTTCTGCTTCTGATAGCGCTGATCGCCGGTGAAATTCCACCAAGGCACATCGTCCTTGAGGGAGAGCTGGGCCAGCAGTTTCTCTTCCGGGAATACATTATTGCCGACGATGTTGATCTGCTGGATCTTGGCGGCTTCACCTTCGACGAAGGTGAACTTGAGGTCGACCCGGTTGCGGGGCAGCGGGGTGACTATGGCCTTGACCTTGGCAGAGTACTTACCCACGCCATAGTAGAAGTCTTCCAGGCCCTTCTCGAGAGAGCTCAGCACGGTACGATCCAGGGGATCGCCCACCCGAATGCCGGAAGACTCCAGGCTCTGGGTCAGCTGCTCTTCCTTGATGTCCTTGTTGCCGGAGAACTCGATGCTGGAGATGGTCGGTCTTTCCTTGACCGCCACTTGCAGCACATTGCCGTCCCGATAAACTTTGACGTCCTCGAAGTTGCCCGAGGCATAGAGCTTCTTGATGGCGCTGGCCAGGGTAACGGGATCGACGGTGTCACCGACCCGGATCGGCAGGTTCAACAGGGCGGCGCCCAGTGTCACCCGCTGCAAACCGTCAACCTGAATGTCTTGCACCACAAAAGAGGCAGGGGCCGCCTGGGCCAGGAAGCTGGCACCCAGCAGGCAACTCAACACCAATGCTTTTTTAACAGCCATTTTGTTCTTATGTGTCCTTGTTGATGCTCTGGCCTCAGAGGCGAGCGAAATCATTAAACAGCGCAATACCCATCAGCAACATCAGAATGGCGGCGCCTATCCTGAACCCCACTTCCTGAATCTTCTCCGAAACCGGCTTGCCGGTCACTGCCTCGATGAGGAAATAGACCAAATGGCCCCCATCCAGCACCGGCAGCGGGAACAGATTGATGATCCCCAAGTTGACGCTGATCAACGCCAGGAAACCGAGAAAATAGACCAGACCGTAATCGGCACTGTTACCTGCGCCCTTGGCGATGGAGATGGGCCCGCTCAGGTTGTCCAGGGACACTATGCCACCAATCAGCTTGCCTATCATATCGAAGGTGAGCGTGATCAGGCTCCAGGTCTTGTGCATGCCCTGCCAGAGGGCATCAAGCGGGCCATACTGTAACAGAATTCGATATTCATCCGGTAATGGAACCACTTGAGGCGATAATCCCACGAAGCCCACCGCCTTCCCCTTTACCTCTTTGGCATGGGGAGTCAGGGTGATGCTCTGCTCACGGCCATCACGCTCAATGGTCAACTGCAATGGCTGGTCGGGGGAGGATTGTACCTTGCCCACAAAGGCCGCCCAGTCGGTCAGGGGCTGGCCATCCAGCGCCAGGATCTTGTCCCCTTTGCGCATGCCGGCCGTGGCACTGGCACTGTCCGGTACCACTTCGGCCACCACGGGTAGCACCTTGGCCCCCAGCGGGATGATCCCCAGGCTGACGATGGGCGACTCTTTATCCGGATCGAATGTCCAGCTCTTCAGTTCGAGAGTCTTGTCGCTGGCATAGCTGCTCTTGGGTTCGGTCAACTTGAGCTGTACCGAGTCGTCACCAAGGTGGCTTATCAGGGCGTAGACGATGCTTTCCCAGTCACCGGTAGGCTCGCCGCCCACCTCGACTATCTGCATGCCAGGCAATAAGCCTGCCTCGGCGGCGATGGAATGGCTGCGCACCTCACCGACGATGGGCTTGACGCTCGGCACCCCAATCATGAACATCAGCCAGAAGGCGAACAGGGCGAAGACGAAATTCGCCATGGGGCCAGCGGCGACGATGGCCATGCGGGCCCAGACGCTTTTGTGATTGAAGGCCTGGGCCTCCTCACCTGGTTTCAGCTCATCCACTCTGCCGTCCAGCATCTTGACGTAGCCGCCAAGGGGGATCAATGCCAGCACATATTCGGTGCCATCCTTGCCCATACGGCGCCAGATAGCCTTGCCAAACCCGATGGAAAAGCGTTCCACCTTGACGCCACAACGGCGGGCCACCCAGAAGTGGCCAAACTCATGCACCGCAACCAGCAGGCCCAGGGCGACGATGAAGGCACCGATATTCCAGAGTACGCCCCCCATCAGCCAAAGCTCCTGGGGTTATATCCGACCGGGGCGCAACCGAAGGCGTCGACAGCGTTATTCCTGCACAAAATATCCATTAGTCCAATTCCTTGATGTCATCGATGACCCGCGAGGCTGCAAGGAGAAAAGCAGCAGGCCAGGGTATGCCATTCATCGGCTAAGTGCCTTAATCAAATCCTGAGCCCGTGCACGTGCAGCACAGTCCAGGGCAATGAGATCGTCCAGAGAGTCAGCAGAGTGCTGGCCAAAGGTCAGCAGGGCACTCTCATTGACTCTGGCAATATCCATGAAACCGATGCGCTCGGCAAGGAAAGCCGCCACGGCCTCCTCATTGGCGGCGTTGAGTGCCGTGGTGGCACTCTGCCCCTCCTGGCAAGCGGCCATGGCCAGAGCCAGGCAAGGGTAGCGCTCCACATCGGGACGAATGAAGCTGAACTCTCCGACACTGAAAAAATCCAGCGGTTCCACACCGGACGGGATCCGGGCCGGATAAGCCAGGGCATGGGCGATCGGCGTACACATGTCGGGGTTGCCGAGCTGGGCCAGCACAGAACCATCCTTGTACTGCACCATGGAGTGGATGACGGACTGGGGATGGACCACGACCTGGATTTGCTCGGGAGCGGCATTGAACAACCAGCGCGCCTCTATGTACTCCAACCCCTTGTTGAACATGGTGGCGGAATCGACCGAGATCTTGGCCCCCATTGACCAGTTGGGGTGGGCCACCGCTTGAGCCGGGGTCACCTTGGCCAGGTCGTTGATATCGGTATAGCGGAACGGGCCGCCCGAGCCGGTAAGCAATATTTTGCTGATACCGGCCCCGGCCAGATCGCAGAAGCCGGGTTGGCGCTGGATGGCCTCGGGCAGGCACTGGAAGATGGCATTGTGCTCGCTGTCGATGGGCAGCAGCTCGGCACCATGGTCGCGCACCGCCTCCATGAAGAAGGCCCCGGACATCACCAGTGCCTCCTTGTTGGCCAGCAGAATACGCTTGCCCGCTCGCACGGCGGCCATGGTCGGCGCCAAGCCAGCCGCGCCAACGATGGCCGCCATGACGCTGTGGGCATCGGGGTGGGCCGACATCTCGCACAGCGCCTTGGCACCGGACAAAACCTGGGTCTGGCTACCATGGGCCTTTAGCCGGCTCGCCAACTCACGGGCCGCACTCTCATCGACCATGACCGCAAAGCGGGGGGAGAATTCGAGGCAATCGCGCAGCATGGCATCCAGGCTGCGCCAGGCGGTCAGCGCCAGCACCTGCCAGCAACCCGGGTTATGACGCAGCACCTTGAGGGTGCTCTGGCCGATGGAGCCTGAGGCTCCCAGGATCACTAGCTGGCGCATCAGGCCCCCTGGCTCAGCAAGAGATAGCTGAGCAGGAAGACTGGCAGAGCCGCCGTCAGACTGTCGATCCTATCCAGGATGCCACCATGACCGGGCAGCAGATTGCCTGAATCCTTGATGCCCGCCTCACGCTTGAACATGCTCTCGGTGAGATCGCCCAGCACCGAGGCCAGCACCGCCAGCAGGGAGCAGAACAGCACTGTGCCCATCTTGGCGGGAACAAACCCCATCCACCAGGTCACACCGACCGCAAGCAGGCCCGCGGTAAACAGGCCGCCGCACAGACCTTCGATGGTTTTCCCCGGACTGACGGACGGGGCCAGCTTGTGTTTGCCAAACGCCTTGCCGAAAAAATACGCGCCAGAATCTGCCGCCCAGACCAAGCCCATGACGAACAGCAGGATCCAGGCACCCATGGCGGAGTCGTGATAGAAGTTGTAGCCGCGAATGGCGACCATGGACCAGAAGAAGGGAATGAGCGTCACCAGGCCAAACAGCGACTTGAGCCAGACTGACTCCTTCCACAGTCTGGCGCTCTGGGGATAGCGCAGTACTAGCAGCAGACCAAGCAACCACCAGCTGGCCGCTGTCCAGAGCACGCCCATCAAGATGGGATTAAGCCCGGGGGCCCAAAGCTGCTCCACCGGCAGCCACATCAGGCTGGCACCGAGCAAGAGACAGAACAGCAGGGGTATCCATTCCCGCCGCTCACGGCTAACAAAACCGCCCCACTCCCGACTGGCCAGCAAAAAGACCAAGGCTGCCAACAGGGCAAAAAACTTCAAAGGCAAGAAGAACAGCGCCCCCAGCACCAGGGGGATCAGACACAATGCGGTAATAATTCGTTGTTTTAGCAAAAGAAACCTCTCTCTTGGGAGCGGGGTTTAGCCGGTCTGTTGCTCGGCGATCAATTCCCGGATCTGTTCACCCGTACACCCGAAGCGACGCTCGCGGGCCACGAAAGAGGCAACTGCCTCGCTGAACTCAGCCTCGTTAAAATCGGGCCATAACACAGGAGTAAAATGGAGCTCAGCATAGGCGAGCTGCCATAACAAAAAATTGCTGATGCGGTGATCTCCACCGGTGCGGATCAGCAGATCGACCGGGGGCAGATCGGCCATGCAGATGGCCTGTCCCAGTCGGGCTTCGGTGATATCCTCGGCCTGAAGTTCACCCGCTGCCACGGCTGCGGCCAGCTTACGTGCCGCCTGGGCAATGTCCCACTGACCACCGTAGTTGGCGGCAATATTGAGGGTCAACCCCTGGTTATCCTCGGTCAGCGCTTCTGCTTTGGCGATCTTGGCCCGCAGCCGCGCACTAAAACGCGAGGTATCGCCGATGACCCGCAAGCGGATGCCATTGCTGTGCAGCTTCTTGACCTCGCTGCCGAGCACGGTGAGGAATAGCTCCATCAGAGCACTGACCTCCCCTTCCGGGCGGCGCCAGTTCTCACTGGAGAAAGCAAACAGGGTGAGAGCATCCATCTTGGCCCGCGCGGCAAAGGTAACTGTCTCCCGCACGGCCTTGACGCCGGCCTTGTGCCCGTAGACCCGCATCTTGCCACGGTTCTCGGCCCAACGCCCGTTGCCATCCATGATGATGGCGACATGACGGGGCAGACACTGGTTGGCGCTATCGCCTAAGGCTGCCAAACGCGACATTCATTTCTCCCACAAAGACAAAAGCGCCGTGCAGGGGCACTACACGGCGCTCGTAATATACCTGTCAGAAGCTTAGATTTCCATTAGCTCCTTTTCCTTCACGGCCAGGGCGTCATCCGCCAGCTTGATGAAGGAATCGGTGAGTTTCTGGATCTCTTCCTGGGCACGGCGGTCGTCGTCCTCGGAGATCTCTTTGTCTTTGAGCAGCGCTTTCAGATCGGCGTTGGCATCACGACGGATGTTGCGAATGGCAACTCGGGCACCTTCAGCCTCGGCGCGGACGATCTTGGTCAGATCCTTGCGGCGCTCTTCGGTCAGGGCCGGCAGCGGCACACGCAGAGTCTGGCCATTGCTGGACGGGTTCAAACCCAGATCCGAAGTCAGGATCGCTTTCTCGATCGCCTGCATCATCGAGCGATCGAAGATGGAGATGGACAAGGTGCGAGCATCCTCAGCCACCACGTTAGCCAGCTGCTTGAGCGGAGTCGCTGCGCCATAGTACTCAACCTGGATGCCGTCGAGCAGGCTCGGGTGAGCACGGCCGGTACGGATCTTGGACATCTGGGATTTGAGCGATTCTACGCTCTTGGACATGCGGTCCTTGGCGTCGTTTTTAATCTCGTTGATCACAGTGGTTTTCCTTTTGGCGAACGAACCCGCGACGGGTCCGTTTCTAGCTTAATTTACTGACGTAATGGATAGAGCGCTTCCGGCTCAGCTTTTACTTTATTTTCTGACACTCGGGGCTAAAGAACCTGTTGGCTTAGCCTACTGATCATCAATAGCAAAGCGCCTGCCGGTGCGCTGCCATCTTACTTGCCGACGTGGTGGATCAGTGTACCTTCCGGTTCACCCATGATAACCCGGCGCAGGGCACCCGGCTTGTTCATGTTGAAGACCCGGATTGGCAGATCATGATCGCGCGCCAGGGTAAAGGCGGCAAGATCCATTACTTTGAGTTCTTTATCAAGCACTTCGTCGTAGCTCAGCTCATGATACAGCATGGCGTCCGGATTCTTGACCGGATCTTCGGTGTAGACACCATCGACCTTGGTGGCTTTGAGCACAACGTCGGCTTCGATCTCGATCCCGCGCAGGCAAGCCGCAGAATCAGTGGTAAAGAAGGGGTTGCCGGTACCGGCAGAGAAGATCACTACCTTGCCGGCGCGCAGCTGACTGATCGCCTCGGCCCAGCTATAGGAATCACAAACGCCCTGCAAGGAGATAGCAGACATCAGACGGGCATTCACATAAGCACGATGCAGGGCATCACGCATGGCCAAGCCATTCATTACGGTCGCCAGCATGCCCATGTGGTCACCCACCACGCGGTTCATACCCGCCTTGGCAAGACCGGCACCACGGAACAGGTTGCCGCCGCCGATAACCAGACCGACTTGAACACCCAGCTCAACCAGCTCTTTGATCTCTTGGGCCATCCGCTCAAGTACAGCCGGATCAATGCCAAAACCCTCGGATCCTTGCAGGGCTTCACCACTCAACTTTAGAAGAACACGTCGGTATGCAGGTTTGGGATTGGTACTCATGTCACTGATTCCTGGTCATATAAAGACCGCGACATAAGTCGCGGTCTGGAGTTAGCTAAAACCGGTTCGGTTATGCCTTCTGAGCAGCCGCGATCTGGGCAGCAACTTCGGCAGCGAAGTCAGTTTCCTGCTTCTCGATGCCTTCGCCCACTTCGAAGCGAGTGAAGGAAACAACGTCAGCACCTTCTTTCTTCAGCAGCTCGGCAACAGTCATGGACGGATCCTTGACGAAGGGTTGACCAGTCAGGGAAACCTCACCAGTGAACTTCTTCATGCGGCCTTCAACCATCTTCTCGGCGATCTCTTTCGGCTTGCCGGAGTTGATGGCGATGTCGATCTGAATTTCGCGCTCTTTGGCAACGACTTCAGCAGACACATCTTCAGGCTTGACGAATTGCGGGCTGTTGGCAGCAACGTGCATGGCCAAATCTTTGGCCAGCTCGGCGGAGCCACCGGTCAGCTTGGTGATAACACCAATGCGGGAACCGTGTACATAGGTACCCAAGTTGTCACCTTCAACCAGCATCACGCGACGCAGGTTCATGTTCTCACCGATCTTGGCGATCAGGTTGGTGATGGTCAGCTCGACGGATTCACCGTTACCGAAGTCGGCCGCTTTCAGGGCGTCAACATCAGCAATTTTCTGGGTCGCAGCGATATCAGCGATCTTCTGGCCCATGCCCATGAAGCTGGCATCTTTGGCGACGAAGTCGGTTTCGCTGTTCAGCTCGATCATGACGGCAACATTGCCTTCGGTGCGGGCAAAGATCACGCCTTCAGCAGCGATACGGCCTGCTTTCTTGGCGGCTTTGGCCTGACCAGATTTACGCATGTTCTCGATAGCCAGCTCGATGTCGCCATTGGCTTCTTCGAGTGCTTTTTTGCAATCCATCATGCCAGCGGCAGTGCGCTCGCGCAGTTCTTTTACCAGGGCGGCAGTAACGTTAGCCATGTCCAGTATCCTCGGTCTTGAATTGACAAGAAACAGGGGCCACAAGGGCCCCTGCTAACCAATTACATCAGCTTGGTTAATAAGGGCTTTAACAGTCCTTATCAATTACTCAGCTTCAACGAAGCCATCTTGTTCAGCTTGAACAACGATGTCTTGAGCGCGAGCTTCCAGTACGGTGTCAGCAGCAGCATTCAGGTACAGCTGAACGGCACGGATCGCATCGTCGTTACCCGGGATGACGTAATCAACGCCGTCCGGATTGGAGTTGGTATCAACGATGGAGACAACCGGGATACCCAGGTTGTTGGCTTCTTTGATAGCGATGTGCTCGTGGTCGGCATCGACAACGAACAGCACGTCAGGCAAGCCGCCCATGTTCTTGATACCGCCCAGGCTCTTCTCCAGCTTGTCCATTTCGCGAGTACGCATCAGCGCCTCTTTCTTGGTCAGCTTCTCGAAGGTACCGTCTTGGCTCTGAGCTTCCAGATCTTTCAGACGCTTGATGGACTGACGAACGGTTTTCCAGTTGGTCAGCATGCCACCCAACCAGCGATGGTTCACATAGAACTGATCGCAGCGGATAGCAGCATCTTTGACGGCTTCAGACGCAGCACGCTTGGTACCAACGAACAGTACCTTGCCTTTTTTGGCAGCAACGGAGCTCACGAAGTTCATGGCATCGTCAAACATCGGAACGGTTTTTTCCAAGTTGATGATGTGAACCTTGCTACGGGCACCGAAGATGTAGGATTTCATTTTCGGGTTCCAGTAACGAGTCTGGTGACCGAAGTGAACGCCGGCTTGCAGCATGTCGCGCATAGAAACTTTAGCCATTTTATACCTCTGTATTGGGGTTAGGCCTCCACACATCCCATGTAACCGACCCCAAAGGGGCACCCCGGTACAGGTATCGATGTGTGTGTGTTATTGATTAGGGTGATGAAACTGGGACAAGTAGTTCCAGTTCCGGCGCGCTTTATATCATAAGTTTGCCGCTGGCGCCACCGACGGCCACGCTAAAAATAGCTAACCAGAGTCGACTCTGCGCCATGGATTTGACCTTGTGATGACAATCACACTGGAAGTCGGCGGAGGTTGCGGATAAAATTTTGCCCTGATTGCAAACGCATCTATTTTTCATTACCTGCTTGTTGTCGGTCATACCGACGAAGAACCAGGCCGCAAGAGAGATCCCATGTCCATTAAAATCAAGACGCCGGAAGAGATTGAAAAGATGCGCGTTGCCGGCCAACTGGCCGCCGATGTGCTGGTGATGATAGCCCCCCACGTACAGGCAGGCGTCACCACTGACGAGCTCAACACTCTGTGCCATGACTTCATCGTCGATGTCCAGCAGGCTGTTCCAGCCCCCTTGAACTATCACGGCTTCCCGAAATCCATCTGTACTTCGGTAAACGATGTGATCTGTCACGGCATTCCCAACCACAAGAAATTGCGGGAAGGGGACATCATCAACCTGGATATCACCGTCATCAAAGATGGCTACCACGGCGACACCTCCGCCATGTTCATCGTCGGTCAGACGACCCCCCTGCGCCGCCAGCTGTGCAAGGTTGCCCAGGAGAGCCTGTACGCCGCCATCAAACGCGTCCGCCCCGGCATGTGCATCACCGAGATTGGTGCCGTGATCCAGCCCATCGTCGAGCAGGCCGGTTTCTCCGTAGTACGTGACTACTGTGGCCACGGCATCGGCAGCGAATTCCATGAAGAGCCGCAAATCCTGCACTATCGCAACAACGGCAAACTGGAGCTCAAAGCGGGCATGTGCTTCACCATAGAGCCCATGGTCAACAGCAAGAAGTATCACTGCCGTACCAACCCCAAGGATGGCTGGACAGTCACCACCAAGGATGGCGGCGACTCGGCCCAATGGGAGCACACCCTGCTGGTGACGGAAGATGGCTGCGAGGTACTCACCCTTCGCCCGGACGACACTATCGACCGCCATATCAAACAGGGTTAACATCAAACCCCGGCCCAGCGCCGGGGTTTTTGTTTTCAAGACGATGAGATGCCATGGACGCCAGCCTGCTTTCCCCCCATCTGCTACCCGATGATGACCTCAGCCGGGATAACTGCAAAGAGTACCTGAGCCGCTTCCTCGGCTGGTTGCACGAACGCTTCGATGCCGGTGACAACATCATTGAGCTGGTAGCCACCCGCTCCCTGTACATGGATCAGCTGCTGACCCGGTTGTGGCACAAATTCGGCTTCGATCAAGAGACTCATCTCACCCTGATTGCCGTCGGTGGCTACGGCCGGGGCGAGCTGCACCCCCACTCCGACATTGATCTGCTCATCCTCTATGAGGGTGATGACCTGGACGAGGGGCTGGGGCTGCGCATCGGCGAGTTCATCGCCCTGTTGTGGGATCTCAAGCTGGAGGTGGGTCAGTCGGTGCGTAACGTGGCCGAGTGCACCCAACAGGGGCTGGCCGACATCACTGTCGCCACCAACCTCATCGAGGCCCGCTATATCACCGGCAATCTAGGCGGATTCGAGACGCTCCAACAAGCCACCCGCCCCGAGGTATTCTGGCCGAGCGAGGATTTCTTTCGTGCCAAGCGCGCCGAACAGGCCCAGCGTCACCAGCAGTTCCTCGGCACCGCCTACAAACTCGAACCCGATCTCAAGAGCAACCCGGGTGGCCTGCGCGATATTCAGACCCTGGCCTGGGTCGCCCGTCGCCATTTTGGCGCCACCACCCTCTATGAGATGACCAGTCACGGCTTTCTCAATCGCGCCGAGTATCGCGAGCTGCTCGACTGCCAGAATTTCCTGTGGAAGGTACGCTTTGCCCTGCACATGGCCATCAACAGAGGCGACAACCGCTTGCTGTTCGACCGCCAGCGCACAGTCGCCGAGATGCTGGGTTTCGAGGGGGAAGTCAATAGACCGGTCGAGCAGATGATGAAGCGCTTTTATCAAACGGTGCGGCGGGTCTCCGAGCTCAACGAGATGCTGCTGCAGCTGTTTGATGAGGCGATCCTTGGCAACACCGCCATGGACGTGCGCCGGATCAGTGACGAGTTCCAGCTCCGTGGTCGACTCATCGATGCGGTCGACGCCGAGCTGTTCGCCCAGGACCCCGCCGCCATCTTGCGACTCTTCTACCAGATAGCCCAACACCCAGAGATAGCCGGCATTCACTCGGCGACCCTGCGTCAGCTGCGCGAGGCGCGCCGCAAACTCGACTGCTGGCTGCAAGAGATCCCCGAGTGTCGTCGCCTGTTCATGGCGCTGCTGCGCCATCCCAACGGCATCGGCCAGCCGCTCACTCTTATGCATAAATATGGGATCCTCGCGGCCTACCTGCCCCAGTGGAACCTTATCGTCGGTCAGATGCAGTTCGACATGTTCCACGCCTACACGGTGGATGAACACACCCATCGTCTGCTCAAGAACATTCATCACTTCCCCACGTCGGCCAGCCGCCAGACCCATCCGCTCTGCCATGAGATAGTGAACCGGCTACGCAAACCCGAGCTGCTCTGTATCGCGGCCTTGTTCCACGACATCGCCAAGGGGCGGCGCGGGGATCACTCCGAGCTCGGTGCCGTCGATGCCCTGGAGTTCTGCCAGCTGCACGGACTGGATCGCTACGAGAGCCGCCTGGTCGCCTGGCTGGTACGCCATCACCTGCTGATGTCGGTCACCGCCCAGCGCCGGGACATCCACGACCCCGAAGTGGTCACCGATTTCGCCCAGAAGGTGCGCGACGAACAGCACCTGGATTTGCTCTACTGCCTGACGGTGGCCGATATCTGCGCCACCAACGACAGCCTCTGGAATGACTGGAAGGGCACCCTGCTGCGGGAACTCTATTTCACTACACAGAAGGCACTTCGCCAGGGATTGGAAAACCCGCCCGATATCCGGCTGCGTATCCGCGAGAACCAGCGCCAGGCACGGCAACTGCTCAGCCAACGTCACCTGGACGATGCCTCCATCACTGCGCTGTGGAGCGACTTCAAGGCGGACTACTTCCTGCGCCACAGCCCGGAACAGATCGCCTGGCATAGCCGCCACATTCTCGAACAGGAGGGAGCTGGCGAGACGCCGCTGGTCACCATAGGCAAGCATCCGACCAGAGGCGGCAGCGAAGTCTTCATCTATTGCCGAGACACGCCGAATCTGTTTGCCACCGTGGCCTCGGCTCTGGATCAGAAGAACCTCAACATTCATGACGCACAGATCATGAGCTCCCGCAGCGGCTATGTCCTCGATACCTTCATCGTGCTGGAACCCAATGGCGAGCCCATCAGCCCCAATCGCACCGCCACCATCAGAAAGGCGCTGGAGAAGGCGCTGCAAGAGCCGGGCAAGCTGGTGCTGCGCAACAAGCCACTGTCGCGCCGTCATCGCCAGTTCAGCGTGCCGACCCGGGTTGTCTTTCTGCCTCACAAGGGAGAAAACCGTCACACCCTACTGGAGTTGACGGCACTGGATACCCCCGGGCTGCTGGCCCGCATCGGTGCCGTTTTCCAACAGTGCGGCCTCAGCCTCCATGCCGCCAAGATCACCACCATCGGCGAGCGGGTAGAGGATTTCTTCAGCCTGACCAATCGCGCCGGCGAGCCGCTGACCCAGGCCGAACAACTCGCCCTGGAGGAGAAATTGGTGCATCAGCTCAACCCCCAAGAACAAGAAAGCTGAACCAAGTGACCCCCACAGCCTGCCGGGACACCATGACAAGCCAGCTCCAACCGCGTTTTGGGTGAAGAAATCGGCCCTCCCCCTTAAAACCGGCGGGAAAAGTGTGATACAACAAACAGAATTTTATAAAGGAACCCCATCATGACCGAGTTGCAACAGATCATTGAGTCGGCCTTCGAGCGCCGCGACACAATCACCCCAGGCTCAGTGGACAGCGCCACCAAGGCCGCCATACTGCAAGCCATCGAGTTGCTGGACAGCGGCAAGGCGCGGGTCGCCGAGAAGATTGCCGGCGAGTGGGTCGTACATCAATGGCTGAAAAAAGCCGTGCTGCTCTACTTCCGCATCAATGACAACGGCATCATCAAGGGTGACGACGCTCAGTATTTCGACAAGGTTCCCCTCAAGTTCTCCGACTTTACTGCAGAGCAGTTCAAAGAAGCGGGGGTGCGCGTGGTGCCGCCGGCCACAGCCCGCAAAGGCTCCTTCATCGCCCCCAACACCGTGCTGATGCCCTCTTATGTCAACATTGGCGCCTTCGTCGATGAGGGCACCATGGTCGATACCTGGGCCACCGTCGGCTCCTGTGCCCAGATTGGCAAGAACGTGCATCTCTCCGGCGGCGTCGGTATCGGCGGCGTGCTGGAACCTCTGCAGGCCAACCCGACCATCATCGAAGACAACTGCTTTATCGGTGCCCGCTCCGAAGTGGTGGAAGGTGTCATCGTCGAAGAGGGCTCCGTCATCTCCATGGGGGTCTTCATCGGCCAATCCACCCGTATCTATGACCGTGAAACCGGCGAAATCCATTATGGCCGCGTGCCTGCAGGCTCAGTAGTCGTCTCCGGCTCCCTGCCCTCCAAATGTGGCAAGTACAGCCTCTATGCGGCTGTCATCGTCAAGAAGGTCGATGCCAAGACCCGTGCCAAGGTCGGCATCAACGCCCTGCTGCGCTCCATCGACGAGTAACGACTGGACGAGTCGTGACTCGTTGCATAAAAAGGGCGCCGTCGGCGCCCTTTTTATTGATGCGTCTTCTCCCATGGACGTCGCTCGCCACAATGTCGGCATCGACGCCCTGCTGCCGCGACCGACGAGTAATGGGTTATTGAGTTGAAAGCCCCTCCTATCGCTATCCTGCTCCGTCACAAGAGAGCAATATCAACGAGCAAGCGCCACTGTGTTCGCCATCAGGTAACGGGTTCGTGCGGACCTCTTTTTATTTTGGCGTCCCAGTCACAGGCCTGTCGTGCTTTCTCGGTTATCATGGTTGGGCAAGACGGGTTTAAGCCAAGGAAATAGTCGAATGTACGAAAATCTGAAGAGTTTGGGGATCCAGGATCCCACGGCAGTGGACAGTTACACCCTGCGTCAGGAAGCCAACCACGACATCCTCAAGATCTACTTCAAGAAGCTGAAGGGGGAGTTTTTCGCCAAGAGCGTCAAGTTCAAATACCCCAGGCAACGCAAAACCATCTTGGTCGACTCTGGTACCCATCAGTACAAGGACGTCACCGAGATCAATGCCAACCTCAAGTATGTGGTCGATGAGCTCGACAGCCTGACCCAAGGCGTCCATAGCCAGACCGACCCGGACATCAAGAAGAAGATACTGCGCGATCTGCGCCATCTGGAGAAAGTGGTGGCCAACAAGATCAGCGAGATAGAGAAGGATCTCGAAAAACTCTGACAACGGCCTGCTCCATACCAATAGCAAGGGCGCCTGATGGCGCCCTTGCTATTGGTGATGGCTTGCAACCTCAGCCTGGCATCTGGCCTGGCCCAATGTCTGCCTGGTGCAAGGGGGCTAGTACATCATGAGGCCACCCCAGCTGCGGGGCCACGCAAGCGGGCTCTGTGCCATGCGCCATCACAACCCCCCAGCAGACAAAATAGAAGAGGGAGGCACAAGCCTCCCTCTTCACATCTGTCTGTCAAGCAAGCGGATTAGTTGCTCTTCATCCAGATATCCATGTCGGTTTTCAGGTTGTCAGACTTGGTACCGAAGATGGCTTGTACACCGGAACCAGCAACCACCACACCGGCAGCGCCCAGTTTCTTCAGGCCAGCCTGATCAACCTTGGCTACCTCTTTCACACCCACCCGCAGACGAGTGATGCAAGCGTCCAGCGAGGCGATGTTCTCTTTACCACCGAAAGCGGCAACCAGGGCAGCAGACATCTCGTCCTTGCTTTGGCTGACTGTCTCTTCAGCAGTCTCGTCTTCACGACCCGGGGTCTTCAGGTTCATGGCACGAATGACGAAGCTGAATACCACGTAGTAGATGGCGGCGTAGACCAGACCCAGGCCAACCAGCAGCCACATGTGAGCGGCACGCGGTGACTGTACAACGAAGTCGATGAAGCCGTTGGAGAAGGTGTGACCGTGTACAACACCCAGGGAGTTGGTCAGCACATAAGCCAGACCCGCCAGCACGGCGTGGATGGCGTACAGCACAGGAGCAACGAACAGGAAGGAGAACTCAATCGGCTCGGTGATACCGGTCAGGAAGGAGGTCAGGGCAGCAGAAGCCATGATACCAACTATCTTGGCACGGTTTTCCGGCTTGGCAGCATGGGCAATGGCAAAGGCAGCAGCAGGCAGACCGAACATCTTGAACAGGTAACCGCCAGCCAGCTGACCGAAGCCGTTACCGGCAGCACGAGTCGCATCGTTGGCAGTCAGGAAGCAAGTCATGATGCCGTGTACTGTTTCACCGGCACCGTTGACACAGGTACCCGCCTGATAGAAGAAAGGCACGTTCCAGATGTGGTGCAGACCGAACGGGATCAGGGAGCGTTCAACCACGCCGTAGATACCGAAAGCCAGTACCGGGTTCTGGTTGGCAGCCCAGTCAGAGAAGGCAGCGATGGCTCCGCCAATGGGTGGCCAAATCACAGACAGGATCACACCCAGACCGATGGAGACGAAACCGGTGATGATGGGCACGGCACGCTTGCCAGCGAAGAAGCCCAGATATTCTGGCAGCTGTATCTTGTAGAAGCGGTTGAACGCCCAGGCGGCCACGCCACCGGCGAGGATACCCCCCAGGACGCCGGTGTCGATCTTGTCGACCCCCATCACTGGCGCCATGACAGACAAGGTGGCGGTCATGATGCCGTAGCCGACGATGGCTGACAGACCGGAAACACCATCGTTGTTGGTAAAGCCAAGGGCGACCCCCACAGCAAACAACAGCGCCATCTGGCCAAACACTGAGCCACCGGCTTGCTCCATCAACTGGGAGACGATTTCAGGCATCCAAGTAAAGTGGGCGGCACCCACCCCCAACAAGATACCCGCAACAGGCAAGACCGATACAGGCAACATCAGCGCCTTACCGACTTTCTGCAGGTTGGAGAATGCGTTTTGTAACATGTGTGTACTCCTGAATGATTGTTCCCTAACGGACCCATTCGAAGTTAAGCCTATCATGGGGATGAAAGCTAACCGGAAAAGGGAGATCGGGTGTTTTTTATTTTGACGAGAACAATATAACCCAGAGAAAAGGGAAATTCTTTACTCTGAAATTAGCAGATAGGAAATTTGGAGGGGAGATCACAAGATGATTTTAATAAATGTTAAATGTCGTTTTTTGGCTGTAAATCGGCAACACTACTGTATTTCAAATTAATGAAAAGTGCCGTTTCAAATTGCATCTTAACATCTCTATTCGTAATAAAAAGAAACGCAGCGTAACCCAGTGTAACCACTTAACTCTCTTTTGTAGAAACAATATAACCATTAAAAAGGCCCCCGACAATGGAGGCCTGATAAATATAGTGGATGATAAAAACCACATTATTATTTCTGGGATTTTTTCACCGCATCAACAAACACGGACTTGGCTCTAGTAGAGCCACCTCGCTCGGCTTCATTGACCAGTTGCATCGCCTTATCAATATCTCCGGCCTTGACCGCTTTCTCTATTTGCGACTGATAGAACGCCTCTGTCTCGCTCAGCATGGCAGGAGCAGGCTTGCTTGGCGCCCTCGCCACCAAGGCGGTACTGGTTGCCACTGCAGTAGTAGCCGCGACACCCGCGGCCTGCTGGCCCTGGCTCATGGCAACTTTATCGGCATATTCAGGTTTGAACACAGCCTCAATACCCTGCGCCTTGGCCATGTCGGTGACCACTATCTGAACCAGTCCCCAGGGGGAGTGCGGGATCACTGGATCCTTGATATTGGGTTCGACTGTGTTATTGGCCCGAGCAAAGGCCTTGGCTGGATGCAAGATGGTGGTGGAACCACTCAACTGATCGGCAGGTGCATAGACCACCATATAGGTCTCGCTGGCGGGATTACCCGGCATGCTGCGATCGACAAACACCTTGCCCTCGATGCGATCGGCATCCATCAGGTGAGCTGGCTGATAAGCGAACACAGAGGCACCCAGTACACGGGTCACCTTGAAGTTGGCATCCAACATGATCACCTTGGGTTGCAGCACGGTTTTGCCAACCTGTGAGGCCAAGCGGATATAGAGGTTGCCCGTGTCTTTGGGCAGACGGTAAGCGGCAAAATAGCTCATGCCTTCATCGAAACGGTAGCTGGGCTGCTTGCCATCCAGGCTAAGCAGGGTCTCCCCTTCCGGCAGATTCGCGTATTGGAACTCATTGAAACCAGCGCAGCAATTGCTGGCCTGTGACAGGGCTTGCTTGGCCTGTTCAGCATTGTCCAGAACGGCCGCATGCTCTTGCAAGGGCACGCCCATATTACCCGCACAACCGGTCAACCAGACGGTCACTGCGGCGGCAATCGACATCTTTACCAGCGTCATTCTTATTATCCCTCTTATCCGGTGGCCGTTACCCGGCGAAACGAAACTGCCCCCAAGTGGGGGCAGTCACTAACTTAACTGAAAGTCGGGCTTACCACCAAGCTTCCGCTTGGACACCGAAGTTCCAGGTGTTGTCATCATTGTTGCTGCCATTGAAAGTCTGGCCGTTATCGCCACCAGACTTCAGGTAGGAAGCGAATACGCGGATTTCCGGACGGGCCCAGAAGCTGGAACCGGCAGACCAGGCCTGTGCAATGGTGTACTTCTGACCGCTGCTGTCCTTGCTGTCCTGATCACGGACGTCCTGGGTATCACGATAGTAGCCCAGCTCCAGAATGGTCTTCTGGATGTCATCCCACTTGTACATGGGACGGATCACGGCGGAGAAGGTATCGGCATCAGAACCAGTCACACCGTTGATGGTCACGTCGTTGGACTGACCATAAACCAGCTGGTGACCAAACTCGACCTTGTCACCGACCGGCAGCACACCCCAGTTGATGATACGGAAGCCATCACCGCTGGCACCATCCTGGCTGGTCCAGTTACCGGCACCGTAGTAAGCCGGCAGAGTGGCATAGCTATCGCTCATGTACTGCAGCACAGTCTTGTTGAAGCCGCCCAGCATGTTCTGAGTCAGTTCGGCGGTCAGCATGACGCCATCTTTGATGTCGTCGTTGACTTTGTCCTGATCGTCGGTGGGGTTGGCGATGGCATAGTCAGCGCCCACTTCCAGAGAGGCATCGCTCCACAGCGGGATACCGGCGTAACGCACGTCCAGTATGTTGTTGTTCAGCTCACCGGCATCGCTACGAGTCCACGCCAGGGAGAGTTTGCCCGGGCCGGCCTGAATGTTCTCGATACCGGCACCGGCACCGGAGACATCCCAGTAGTAGAAGTCGGAAATATGGATGTCATGACGCTGGTAGTAACGCTTACCGGCCCACAGAGTGGCCTCCGGGGCAAAGCCCAGTACGCCCTTGGCCTGGACGTTGAACTGACGAAGGGCAAAAGTGGCGTCATCTTCACACTGCTTGGTGTCGAAGTTGCAGCTGGTACCAGTGCCTTCCCAGTCGTTGGACTGGTTGCTGACCATGGCGACCATGGAGTCGACATAGAAGGACTTGCCGTCCTTGTTATAAACCTCCTGACCCAGCTGCACTTCACCGTAGGTTTCGTTCTCGTTACCCAGACGACCTACTTTGAACTTTTCAAAAGTCTGCATGTCGCCATCTTCGGAGATGCCGACACCGGAACGGAAGTAGCCGTGGAAATCAACGGCGAAGGCGGCTTGAGAAGCCAGGGCTGCGGTAACGGCTGCAGCGATCGGGAGCCACTTTGCTTTCATTTTCATTTTCCTTATTTCCCGCTGAGGAGTGTGTGATCCTTGGGTTTAACTTCCTATCACCATAAAAACGTTTGGGTGATAACCGGGGTCGATTATAGGTAGGCGATATGGGCACAAACATGAGCTAATTCACAAAACAGGGACAAACAGCACAGCCTTACCCCTGCAAGCTAATAACACCTCAATTAGCGTACAAGACAACCACAACTCACCAATATAATTAGAAAACAACTACAACCACACAAGCTGAAAACGGTGTCATCAATTAATTCGCATCGAACACCAAGTAATAAACCAGCAAAACAATGACAAAAACATGACTGAAATCGCTTTCAATGAGGAACTTTTAAATTTAAGACTTGTCGACAAGTCGAACTTTTATCTTCCCTATATCCAGAGTTGATACTCTAATCCGTCAAGGCGAGGGTGCGAAATAATGCATCGGCAGGAAAGGATTTCAGAAAAAATAACGGGCCCAATATTGAGGGCCCGTTTTGTCGCTTATAAATAACGACATGAGTACATTAATGAGGCAATTAATCAGAGTTGTCCCTGCCACTCTCTTAGCCAGGCCAGCGCGACCACTTCAGGTTCGTCGACCACAGTCGCATCAATTTCCAACCTGGGCTGCAAGGCCTGAGCCCCCAATTCCAGTAACAAGGTATCGAGCTGACGGCCTGCACCGCAGAAATGTTCATAGCTGCTGTCGCCCATGGCAACCAGCGCGTAATGGAGTCCCTTCATATAGGGCGCCCGCTCCCTGAGGTCGGCGGCGAAGGCTTCCAGATTGGGAGGGACATCCCCCTGCCCGGTGGTTGCCGAAACGAGCAACAAGAAACGCGTCGGCGAGATGTCCTCGAGGCGGGCCTCTTCATGCAGACTGCACTCATGGCCCTGGCCCGCCAATTCATCCATCAGGGTCTCAGCGACCAGGAAAGCGGCGCCGTAGACGCTACCCACCACTATATCTATCTGTGCCATTTCACCTCCTCGACTTGGGAATGGTTCCAGCATGCCACAGCAAAAACCCCGGGGACAGGTCAAGAGATCAATACACTGATTTCACTGGTGTTAAGCTGGTAAACCTCAGTAGTCGCTCTCGCTTGCTGGCCAGCCAAGCTTGCCAAACAGCGTCAGCAACTCGTCACCAAGGGGAGCCTGAATACGCATGGGCACCTTGAGCACTGGATGCTCGAAACTGAGGGTACGAGCCACCAGCAACAGGCGCTGGCAGCCAAAATGTGCTCGGAAGAACCGGTTATGGCGACCATCTCCATGGGTGGTATCACCGACCATGGGGTGGAAAAGGTGCTCCATATGACGACGCAGCTGGTGCTTGCGCCCCGTGTGGGGGAAGAGTCGCACCAGGCTATAACGACTGGTGGCATGCTGCTTGGAAACCGCATGGGGCAACTCGACCTGGTGCAGACGCCTGAAGCTGGTCACCGCCTCCTGGGCGGGTTTGTCCCGTGCGGCAAGGGCATCGGCAATCTTGTCCAGCTGCTCTTTGAGCGGATAGTCGATCACTCCCTGCTCGGGGGCCCATCCACGTACCAGCGCCAGATACTCTTTGTGTACCCGCCGCTCGCTAAAGGCCTCGGTCAGGCTGCGCGCCACCTCCGGGTTCAGGGCAAAGAGCAGGACACCCGACGTGGGCCTGTCGAGACGATGCACCGGGTAAACATGACGTCCACCGATGAGATCCCGGGTCATCTGCATGGCGAAGCGGGTCTCTCCCTTTTCGAGCCAGCTGCGGTGCACCAGCAGCCCTGAGGGTTTATTGACCGCCACCAACCAGTCATCCTGATAGAGCAGAGTCGGCTTCAGTTCGTCCATCTGCGGCTCATCCGCTGGCAGCGACTCCTGGGACGAAGGAGCGTGCATGGCGCCATCCTCTTGCCCAGCCGACCTCAGCTCATCCGCAAGGGAGCTGAGATGGCTCACTGTTCCACCACTTTGCCAGAGAGCAGCAGATCGAAACGGGCGATGAGCCGCAACAAGTCAGTCACCTCCGCCAGCTCTTCCTTATAGCTTTCACTCGCCATGGGATAGATAGAGACGCTGCTCGGCAATGGCGCCTGTTGCAGCACCAACTGTTCCATGCGCGGGATCAGCACGAACTGCAACCACTGGTCGAAATTCAGGGTATCGACACAAAATGGCAGTGTGCTGGCAAGTGCCTCTTCACCGGGATGATCAAGCTGCCAGCGATCCAAACGCTGCAACTCGGCGCTCAGCTCACCCAGCAGGCCAGCCACCAACAGATACTTGTTCATCATCAACTCCTCACGATTTCTGCAAACCGGGCTCGTTGCGCCGGCCACCACTTGTCGTCATAGATAACCCGGCGAATGCAAGGCGCAACGCGGTTAACCCGGGCTATCGAAAGGGGCGCCACTATACACAATCTCACCAGGCTTAGGCAGAGGGGCTGCGCCAGGTCCCCGGCTGCCAGTCCATCTCCGCCCTGCTGGCTATCTGGAGCTAGCTCCTTATAATCGGGGCCATGACTCATCAGCCACCCCATGCCATGACCACCATCAATACCCTGACCGACTTCCTGACCCAGGCCGAGACCCAATTCCAGTTGTTTGATCTGGGTCGCCAGGTTCGCCCCCTCGACAGCGCCGAGTTTGTCCGCATCGAGCAGCAGGCCATTCCCTACCCCTGGCCGTTGCAGCAGCACGCCTGGCTGGGGGTGCATTTCTTTCAAGCGACCGAGGAGAAACATTACCTCTGGTTCCTCAAGTTTGCCCTCGATGAGCGAGGCCTGCTCATCTCGGCCGGCCCCAAGCATTTCATGGATCTGGTAGCCGAGACGCTAGGCTACAAACTCACCGGCGATCTGGACGATGCCACCGCCAAGCGACTGGCAGACAATCCGTACACCTTCCGCCCGGCCGAAGCCAAAATGGCCAGCCTGCATGCAAAACTGGGACGCCAGCTCGAACAGGCACCCTCCAGTTATTATCAGGGTCTGTGCCACTATCTGGTTGCGCCTGGGCAGGATGGCTGGCAACAACTTGGCCTGCAGGGCTTTGCCGACTTCGCCGAGCGCTTGCAGCAAGAGAGCAATCTGGCACTGGTGTGCAAAGCCATGGCACGTCTGCCCAATGAGCCGCTTCATGCCCTGTGCCAGAGTCTGGAGAGTGCAGCCCTGCCACCGGCGCTGCAAGGGGCCCTGCTCGAGCGCCTTGGCAAGGAGCAGGAGTGCGCCTCTCCTGATCCCGAGACCCTGGCCTACCTGTGCCGCGCCTTCGCCGCCACCCCCGCTAACCAGGCACGTACCAACAAGTTGCTGACCCTGCTGGAGACCCAGCCCAGCCCCAGCCTGCTGCTCGCCATTGCCGGACGGCTCTGGCCAGATCTGCAACACGGTCCGCTGCTCGATCTCTTTTTGGAGCAGTTGGCGCAGCAACCGACCCCCTTCTTCAATCAGGTCTTCGCCGAGCTGGTCACCCTGCCACTGCTGCGTCCCCAGGTGCTCGCCACCCTGCGCAGCCCGAATCGCAGCCCGGCGCTGAGCCGCGCTATCGGTCGCCTGTTCAACGCAAACTGACCCGACATCAAGGAGCCTGTCCATGGAAGAAATGCTCTGGATCATGCTGCTGGTCTGTCTGGCCAGCGCGTTTTGGCAGCAGCGGCGTCAGGCCGAGCTGGCCTGGCAATACCTGAGGCGCTACTGCAAGCAGCATGAGTTGCAGCTTCTGTCGGTGGCTCGCAGCCACAGGCGGCTTGCCCGCAGACCATTGCGTCTGCTCACCTGCTACGAGTTTGAATTCAGCAGCGATGGCGAGAGCCACTATCTTGGCACCCTCACCATGCAAGGGCTCAATGTGGCCGGGATTGATATCCCCCCGCACCGGCTGCCAGGCGGCGGATGAAATGCGTGACCTGCCAGGGGAAAGCGTCTGTTACCCGTGCCGGAGACTGGCACCAGACACTGTCCCTGGGTACGCAAGAGCCAATAAGAGAAGCGGGCTGTCTATAATCTAGGAGTTTATTCAAGGAGAAAGACAATGGACCCCATGGTACATGACATGCCTGCCCTCTTCGCCCAGCTGGGTCTGGCCAACGACGCGGCCAGTCTGAGCCGCTTCATTGACAACCACTCTTTGCGCGACGGCCTGGAACTGAGCGATGCCCCGTTCTGGAACGCCGCCCAGGCCAGTTTTTTGCGGGAGTCGTGGCGCGATGACGCCGTCTGGAGCGCAGCCATAGATCAACTCGATGTGCTGCTGCGCCAATGAGGCCCCTGTTCGCCAAGCCGCAGTCAGGGTAGTCTCTGGCTGCCCAACGCCGCCAAGATGGGACCTTGGCATGCCTGCCCCGTGAGAGAGAACCAGAGGAAGATCAATGTCATCCGCCGAGATCCACCAAATAGCCAACGAGCTCAAAGCCCGTGGCATCACCCCCACCACCGCCATGGTCAAGGCACGCCTGAGCCAGGCCGTGCCCATGGCCGAGTTGCTAAAGAGCCTCAGTCAGTGGAAGCAGTCGCAACTCAAAGACACGAAAGACGAGCCGATGCAGTCACCCCATGACATGGATGGCACGCCCCAGTCCGACCAGGCCCCCCTGATCCATGAGCCCAGCGTGCAGAGCCTCGCGGCCCAGCTGGACAGGCTCGAGCAGAAACTGGATCGCCTGCTGACCCTCATGACCCACCCCCGCTAAACCAGGCCCAGCTCCACCCATGTATATTCTCGAACTGACTTTCGAATGCTACCGCGATACCTCCCTCGGCGAAGCCGAGCGCGCCATCGTCAACTACCTGGACATGCTGCGTTATCAGGGTCAGATCCTGGGCCGGGAGTTTCCCACCAGCATGCAACAAGGCCACTTCGTCAGCCGGGTGGTCTGTCCCGAGCAAGACAGCCTGCACCCGGATAACCAGAGTGAACAGGTCAGCCTGGCCGAACAAGGTTTGCACCAGGCCGGTCTGCTCGCCCCCAAGCTGCAACTGCTGGGAGCCGATCTGCTCTCGGATGGCACAGACCCTTGTGAGCGGCCGAGCTGGTTACTGCTCTACACCAGCTTCCTGCACAGCTGCTCACCGCTGCGCTGCGGTGATCACTTCGCCCCTGTGCCCCTCTACCGGCTACCCACCATCGCCAATGGCGATCAGAAACAGATCATCAAGTGGCAGGAAGATTGGGAGGCTTGTGACCAGTTGCAGATGAACGGATCCATTGCCGAGCATGCGGCCTTGCACGAAATTGGCGAACCTGGCAGCCGTCTGGCACGACGTGGCGCTGACTTGTGCAAGCGGCTCGAGACGATGACCGGCATCCCCGTCTATTACTATCTCTACCGCGTCGGCGGTCTGAGTGCCGCAGAAGAGCGCGCGCGCGCCTGCCCGGGCTGTGGGGGTGACTGGGCCTTGCCGGCCCCCCTGCACGAGATCTTCGACTTCAAGAAACGTCAGGAGAAAGTGAATAGAATCAGATAGTTACGCTGTGGTTACGTAGCGGGCGCATAACAAAAAGCAGTGCCTATGTCAGTTACGATTCTACAACACAGCGATCAGCTTGTCGCCACCATAGCCAAGCAACCAGTGTCCACCTTCGGGACCTACTACACCAAAGAAGTCGCCCTCTTCATCGCACGACACCTGAACAAGGCCCACGGCTGGGCTGCGAGTCTCTACCTGCGGACCATCGCTAAGGGTATCGGTTGTACCACACGCACAGTCCGCAATTCTCTGCGTCGTCTGGAAGCCATCGGCTTCTTCAAGACCGAGTTCCGGAAACACGCCCAGATAGCCAACTGGAATCTGGCCTCTGTGTACCGCATCGGGTCGGCACTCCTAGCCCTTTTCCGTACCCCCAGCACCAAGCGTCCGGCTAAGTCTTCGACTTCTTTTAAACAGAAACAAAGTAACAAGGATCACGCTCCCGTTTCTTCGTCTGTGGACAAGTCCGCCATGTTCGACCACAAGCGAGTCACCAAGACACCGGAAGAGTGGGAAGCCAGCCAGAAGGCCAGCCAAGAGCACAACAGGAGCGCCCTACAGAAGCTCATAGCGATGATGAAGGGATGACCCTATGGATGCTTGGGGGATAGGACCAGCGATCAAGCAGGAGTGGCTACAGGAGATCCTGCTGCCCTTCCTGTGGGATGAACTGGAAGAGTTCGAGGAAGATGGAGAGGACGCCCCTCTGTCGCCCTGTGGCATCCCCTTTGACTGTCTGGACTGTCGATTGTGTGAATACCTTGAGAGGACGT